>NZ_JACGUZ010000077.1:0-232067 GCF_014076955.1 Colwellia sp. Bg11-12 | reverse complement strand
GCTGATTTTCGTCGTTGTTTTTTTCTTTATTTTTATCTTGTTTGTCTTGTTTGTCTTGTTGCTGATCCTGTTGTTCTTGCTGTTTTTTTAACGCTTCAAGATAAGTTTTATTGGCCTTTGCATCCTCATGTTTTGGATTTTTTTTCAGCGCTTGCGTGTAAGCTTCAATCGCTTCATCAATTCGCTTTAATTGTGCTAAAGCATTACCTTGGTTATATAGAGCTTCCGCGGTGTCTTGTTGCTGAAATGCTGTTAATGCTTGTTCGTATTCTCCAGAGCGATAATAAGAGCTCCCCTGCCATGATGAATTTTCAAAACTATTTGCTGCTTGTTGAAAAGCTTCAGCATTGAATTGCTTTTGTCCTTGCTGGTCTTTAGTTTGCCATAAATTATCCCAATAACTTCTCGCTAAATTTTCACTCGGTACTTGCTCTGATGTTGCTATCGTACTTGGTTGAACCGTATTGGCTAGGGTTGAACCGTCCGCATAGCTCTTATCAACGGGTGTTATTAATAACATTATTGGCAATATGGCCAGTAAGCGTCCTCGGCGAAAGTAGGGCAGCAGCAAGGGTAAGACTAATAATAATAAATAGGGGCCAGCTTCTTGCCATTCATCACCCGTATTTGAAGACTCTTTTTGTTGTTGCTCTTCAATATCAAGTGGTTTATATAATAACTGTTCAATATCTTTATTATTATTAGCAAGGGTTGCGTAATAACCACGACCTCTTTTCGCGGCTCCTTTTAATGCCGACACTGATAATTTAGGAACGATAATTGAACCGTTATTATCTTTCATCAATTCGCCATTGTTGAGTTTTATAGGTGCGCCTGACCTTGTACCTATGCCTAACACATTCAAACGATGGTTGTTGTTTCGACTCCAATTAGTGATGTCTTGAATATCATAGTTGTCAATGCCATCAGTAAACCAATATATATCACCTTTGCTATGACCTGCATTAACGAGCATGTCGTGAGCAAGTGTTAGTGCTGCTAAAGGATTACTGCCTAGTTCTGGCATTAACTCAGGCGATAAAGAAGGTAATAACAACTTAATATTATTAATGTCATCTGTTAGAGGGCTAATAGTAAAAGCGTCTCCTGCATAGGCGACAAGCCCAATTTCGCCTTCATTTAATTGTTCAAGTAAATCAATGGCCTTGTAACGTGATCGTGTTAATCGATTGGGTGAAATATCAGTCGAATACATAGAGTAAGACATATCCATGATCAACACTGAGCCCCGTGCGGTTTGATAAACAGGTTGAGGCAGCTTTTTCCAGGTAGGTCCGGCTAAGGCAACAATCGCAAGTAAACCAATAATAAAAGGTAAAGTCAGTGACAATTTCTGTTTGCTGTGTTGTTTATCAACTAAAACATTCGCTAAATGTTGCGGCAATAGCTGTTGCCAGCCTGATTGGCTTAAGCGGTATTTATTAAGTAGTTTTAATGCCAAAGCCAAAGCGATAATAGCGAATAGCCACCAAGGGCGAATAAAGTGAAAGTCAGCCATGTTATTTACTCGCTCCTTTTAACTTATATACGGGCAGGTTTACCCAGATTAAATAGAAAAATGATAGCAGTAACGCTATTGTTAGTGGCCAATAAAATAATGCAGTCAAAGGTCGCATTTGTTGTTGGTCTTGTTCTATGGGTTCTAGAGCATCAAGTAATTCGTATATTTCACTCATGTCTTTACTGTCGCGAGCTCGAAAGTAATAACCACCCGTTTCGCTGGCTAATTGTTGCAATGATTCCTCGTCTAATTCACTGGAAGGATTAATTTGGCGTTTGCCAAAAATTGAATTTTGGATCATAACATCTGCGCCAATACCAACTGAGTAAATGGTAATATCTTTTGCTACAGCAAGCTCTAATGCTTGTTCGGGTGTTATTTTACCGGCAGTATTTTGGCCGTCAGTTAACAGTAATAATACGCGGTTTGAATCTTTTTTTGTATCGAAGCGCTTTACTGCCAAGGCAATAGCGTCACCAATGGCTGTTTGTTTACCAACTAAGCCTAATACGGCTTCATCAAGCATCTGTTGTACTGTCTTTCTATCAAAGGTCATCGGCGTTTGCATATAGGCGTCGTCACCAAAGAGAATAAGTCCTAGACGATCACCTGTTCGACGTTCGATAAAGTCACCTAATAATACTTTTAACATATCTAAGCGATTAACCGTGCGACCATTTATTTGCATATCTTCTACTTGCATACTGCCCGACAGATCAACGGCGATCATCATCTCACGCCCTTCGGTGGGCACATTAACTGACTCACCTAGCCACTGTGGTTGACTGGCAGAAATAACGACTAATACCCAAATAAGTAAGAACAAAACTCGAGGAGACTTTTTGTTTTTAGCCGTATAAGTTTGACTTGAGGCATTTTGAATTAACAGAGGCATTTTTAATGCCGCTGTTTGGTTTTGATTTTTTACGGGTAATAGATACATGAACAAAGGTATTGGCAGCGCTAATAATACCCAAGGTAGTAGTAGATTAATCATGACTGTCTCTCATGTGCTGTTACCGAATTTTTCTTTAGCAACTTCGGTGGTAGTGCTTGACTGAGCCAAAGATGAGCGGCTTCCTTCAACGTTTCATTTTCTGGGTTGTCAGTGAGCTGATATTTGTTGTTAAATTGCTGGTCAGACAACAGTTGAAACTTTTCTTGTTGTTTAACGGGTAATTTTTTGAGGAAATAGTTTTTTAATGACTCACCATGTAATGAGGCAACTTCATTACGTGGAAAGTATTGAAAAGCAGCCCACTTAAGCAATGCGATGACGTCGTCATTGTTGTCGGTGTTTTTAAGTTTTGTTAGTGCAACCTTTTTGGCAATATTGAGTTTTCGTCGTTTCTGCCATTTAACAATCATGAAAATTAAGGTAACCAATAAACCAGCAAGTAATATCCACCAGCCATATGCGATAGGATAATTATGGATCTGCTCCGGTAAATGAATATCTTTTAGTTGAGCTAATTGTTCAGACGGCTGTTTTAACGCTTCCATGAGGCGACTCCATCGGTTAACTGCTGCTCTAAAGTTTGGCCTGATGAAAAGTGTAAAACTCTCGCGCCGGCCTTAAGTAATAAATCTTGTTTTTGTTGAGCGAGTTGACTGGCTTGTTGGTGATAATCTTTAGCCGATGCAGCGTCACCAATTAATAATTGCTGTTTCGATATTCCATCGGTTACGGCAACATTCATTTTATATTTACTGGTGGGTAAATCGTGTTCTAGAGGATCACTTATTAAACATACTACCAATTCGCAATGACGACTGATATGAGATAAGTGACGGATAGTTTCTTGGCTAATATGGTTACCGTCAGTGATCAAATGAACTAAACTTCCCGGTCGTGCAAGTTGCCTTAATCGTGCGCAATTTTCTTCAAAAGCGGCATTGGCAGAATCATTTAATTGCTCGCTAGACAGAGGGGAACTAGCGTGTGATTCGCTTTGACCTTGTTGTTGAAGTAACAGGGTGTGCTGATGCGTTTCAACTAAACTATGTAAGTAATGGAGCACGCCTTGCTTACGGCTGCGCGGTTTTAATTCGCTATGCTTATGTTCATTAAAAATAATACCGCCCACTCGATCGCCTCGACCTTTAGCATGCCAAGTCACTAATGCTGCTAAATGTGCCGCTTGCACTGACTTAAAAAGGAGTTGGCTACCAAATAGCATCGAACTGCTTAGGTCGGTAACCACCAGTACAGGACGTTCAACTTCTTCGCGAAAAATCTTGGTATGGGTTTTACCTGTTCTTGCGGTTACTCGCCAGTCAATGGCACGAATGTCGTCGCCATTTTGGTAATGACGCACTTCGTCAAACTCCATCCCTCGCCCTTTACTGCGAGAGAGATAATTGCCCGACATTTGACCATGCTGACTTTTACGTGCAGCAAGATCAATGAGTCTAATTTTGTTTTGATATTGAATTAATTCATCAATAGATAATTCAATCCCATTACTGGCAATACCATTGAGCAGACTTACAATGTCTTGCTGATTTTGTTCTTTTTTTTGATTAAGCCACATAAATTTACTTACAAAATTGATCGTTCATTTTATTGATGTTGTTAAGCGACTTAAGCAACAGCGACTAAGCTTAATAAGTGATCAAGAAGTTGATTACTGCTAATACCTTCAGCTTCAGCTTGATAAGTTAATAAAATACGATGACGTAAAACATTATGGAATACGGCTTGAACATCTTCAGGGCTAACAAAATCACGATTATGTAACCAAGCTCTAGCACGTGAACACCGGTCAAGTGCTATTGTTGCTCGTGGGCTAGCGCCATATGCTAGCCATTTTTTTAATTGGTCGTCATATTTTTCTGGCGTACGTGTTGCCATGATTAAATCAACAATATAATTTTCAATCGCTGGTGCCATATGAATTTCCATCACTTGATCACGAGCGGCAAAAATATCACTTTGTGATATCTCTTTTACCGGTTTTTTACTTTCTTTGTTATGTTGAAGTGCTTCACCACGGTTGAGTTTTAAAATAGCTAATTCACTTACAGCATCAGGATAATCGATTTCAATGTGCATTAAAAATCGATCCAATTGCGCTTCAGGTAGTGGATACGTACCTTCTTGCTCAATCGGATTTTGTGTTGCCATCACTAAAAACAAATCGGGGAGTGGGTAGGTATTACGACCAACCGTAATTTGTCCTTCTGCCATCGCTTCTAATAAAGCCGATTGTACTTTTGCTGGTGCACGGTTTATTTCATCGGCGAGAACTAGATTTCTAAAAAGAGGTCCTGGTTGGAAAACAAAGGTACCGTCTTCAGGGCGGTAAATATCTGTGCCCGTTAAATCAGCAGGTAACAAGTCAGGTGTAAATTGTACACGATGAAAGTCTGCTTCAATTCCTTCAGCTAGTGCATTTACTGCACGAGTCTTTGCTAAGCCGGGAGGACCTTCTACAATTAAGTGGCCATTGGCAAGGAGTGCGATTAGTAAGTTTTCAACAAGGGCGTGTTGACCGATAATTTGTTGAGATAAGTATTCTTTTAAAGATGAAAAATGTTCAATTGCCATGCTAACTACCACTTACTTGTTTTTATTGTTAAACCTATGGGTATATATATAAGGTTCAGGTACCATAAAACAAGCGATTTTTACGATTTGACATGATTTTTAACAATTTATATTGGAATGAATACTTCACGTTTTAGCAGGGAGTTGTATTTATTTCATTTGAGGTTAGAATAAAGCAACAAATAAGTGGTCAGACCTCTTGGTCTAAAGACGATAAAACTAGATATTACGATAGAAGGGTAACACATGACAAAAATGAATTTAACGACTCGAAACGGAGAACGCATTGCTGTAGTGGCTGGTTTGCGTACACCATTTGCAAAACAAGCGACTGCTTTTCATGGTGTTCCAGCAGTAGATTTAGGAAAAATTGTCGTTAATGAATTGCTAAAAAAGCATGATATTGACCCTACTATTATCGATCAGTTGGTTTTTGGTCAAGTGGTTCAAATGCCAGAAGCGCCAAACATTGCACGAGAAATTGTTTTAGGCACCGGTATGAATGTTAATACTGATGCTTATAGTGTTTCAAGAGCTTGTGCAACAAGCTTTCAATCAACGGTTAATGTAACTGAAGCTATAATGGCTGGTTATGTTGATGTGGGTATTGCCGGTGGTGCTGACTCTTCATCTGTTGCACCTATTGGTGTTTCTAAAAAGTTTGCGCGTATCTTACTTGATTTAAGTAAAGCGAGAAATTTAGGGCAAAAAATTTCACTTATTCGCCAGTTAGGTTTAAAAGATATTATGCCTGTTCCACCAGCTGTTGCTGAGTACTCAACGGGTATATCAATGGGGCAAACCGCTGAACAAATGGCGAAAACTCATAATATCTCTCGTGAAGCACAAGATGAGTTAGCACACCGTTCACATACTTTAGCGACCCAAAGTTGGCAAGAAGGTAAGTTAACGGGTGAAGTGATGACCGCCTACAGTGAACCTTATAAAAGTTTTATTGAAAAAGATAATTGTATTCGTGAAAACTCAGAACTAGCGGGTTATAAAAAGTTACGCCCTTGCTTTGACAGAAAACACGGCACAGTGACTGCAGCAACCAGTACACCATTAACAGATGGTGCCTCTGCTATTATTTTAATGCGCGAAGGCCGAGCCAAAGAATTAGGTTATAAACCGCTTGGCTATATTAAGAGTTATGCTTTTGCTGCCATTGATGTTTGGCAAGATATGTTAATGGGTCCAAGTTATGCGACGCCATTAGCTCTTAAACGTGCGGGTATGGAATTAAAAGATTTAGATTTAATTGAAATGCATGAAGCTTTTGCAGCGCAAGCACTGGCTAATATGAAAATGTTTGCCAGTACTAAGTTTGCCCGTGAGCAATTAGGTCAAGATAAAGCGATTGGCGAAATAGACATGTCTAAGTTCAATGTTATGGGCGGTTCTCTAGCTTATGGTCACCCGTTTGCGGCAACTGGCACACGTTTAATTGTGCAAACCCTCAATGAATTGAATCGTCGTGGTGGTGGCACCGGTTTAACAACAGCATGTGCAGCTGGTGGCTTAGGCGCGGCAATGATTGTGGAGACAGACTAATGACTGCACAAAACGATAGCAACCAAGCAAACGATAAAGAGATTAACCAAGAGAGTAATAATATGAGTACGTTTACCTTAATTCGCCAAGATAATGGCATTGCTCATTTAGTCATGGATGTGATTGGCGAATCCATGAATACTTTGAAAGCTGAGTTTTCAGAGGAAATTGATACGGTATTAAAAGAAATACGTAATGATAGTACGATTAAAGGTATTGTTTTACTTAGTGGCAAAAAAGATTCTTTTGTGGCGGGTGCTGATATTAATATGCTGGCAAGCTGTCAAAGTGCGAGCGAAGCAACAGCACTTTCTCGCCAAGGACAATTGATTTTTGATCAAATTGAAAGCCTTTCAATTCCTGTTGTTGCGGCTATTAATGGTGCTTGCCTAGGTGGCGGACTTGAACTTGCCATGGCGTGTCATGCACGTATTTGTAGTGATAATGTTAAAACAGCATTAGGTTTACCCGAAGTACAGTTAGGGTTATTACCTGGTAGCGGTGGCACACAACGTTTACCAAAATTGGTGGGTATTCAAAAAGCATTAGACATGATGTTAACGGGAAAACAGCTTCGAGCAAAACAAGCGTTAAAGGCGGGTTTAATTGTCGATGTTGTACCTAATAGTATTTTAGTTTCTGCTGCAGAAAACTTAGTCTTAGCTGCACAAGGCAAAGCCAGTAAAATTAAGAAGAGCCAACGAAAAATCAGCATGCTAGACAAAGCACTTGAAGGTAATGCGGTTGGCCGTAAGATAATATTTAATCAAGCGACTAAATCTGTATTAGCGAAAACAAAAGGAAACTATCCTTCGCCACTTAAAATTATTGATTGTGTGCGTAGCGGTATTGAAAAGTCATCAGTGCGTGGTTACCAAACAGAAGCCGATCATTTTGGTGAATTAGTGATGTCACCAGAGTCAGCACAATTAAGACAGATTTTCTTCGCCACTACCGACATGAAAAAAGAGCAGGGCATAGAAGGTGTCGATGCTAAACCGATTCACCGTGTAGGTGTTTTAGGTGGTGGTTTAATGGGCGGCGGCATTGCTTTTGTTAGTGCCACTAAAGCGAATGTTGATGTACGTATTAAAGATATAGCACCGCAGGGGATCAGCCATGCAATGAAGTATGGTTACGACATACTTAACAAGAAAGTTAAACGCCGCTTTATGTTAAAAAGCGAAATGCAAAAGCAATTAGCCAAGATCACAGGTTGTGTTGATTACAGTGGTTTTAAAAATGTTGACATGGTCATAGAAGCTGTTTTTGAAGATCTATCGTTAAAGCAAAAAATGGTTGATGACATGGAAAGTATTTGCTCTGAGCACACTATTTTTGCGAGTAATACATCAAGCTTACCGATTGGGAAAATTGCAGAAAAAGCGCTACGCCCTGAAAACGTAATTGGTTTACATTACTTTTCCCCAGTAGATAAAATGCCGTTAGCAGAAATCATTGCTCATTCAAAAACATCTGATCAAACGATATCAACGACAGTCGCTTTTGCTAAAAAGCAGGGGAAAACTCCAATTGTTGTGCAAGATAAAGCGGGCTTCTATGTGAACCGTATATTAGCGCCTTATATGAATGAAGCTGCTTTGTTATTGCTAGAAGGTGAGTCGATTGGAAAGTTAGATAAAGCATTAGTTAACTTTGGTTTCCCTGTTGGCCCAATTCAATTACTCGATGAAGTGGGTATCGATATAGGCGCTAAAATTGGGCCTATTTTACAAGCTGAATTAGGTGAACGCTTTGCGGCGCCTGAAGCGTTTAATAAACTTATTTCTGATAAGCGCTTGGGTAAAAAAGTTCAAAAGGGCTTTTATCTTTATAAAGATAAGCAAGGTAAGAAAGTAACCAAGAAACTTGTTGATGAATCTGTTTACTCATTATTAAATATTATTATTAAAGATCAAAAAACGAATGATGAGCTTGTGCAACGTTGTGTTTTTATGATGTTAAACGAAGCTGCAAGATGTTTAGATGAAGGTATTATTCGCAATGCAAGGGACGGTGATATCGGCGCTATTTTTGGTATTGGTTTTCCTCCATTCTTAGGTGGACCATTCCATTACATGGATACCTTAGGCGCAGAAACTATTGTGAATAAGCTAAACCTATGGAGTAATGAACTTGGAGAGCGTTTTAAACCTTGCCAAGCATTAATTAACATGGCTGAAACGGGTAACAAATATTACTCGTAACTGGCAAAGAATCGCCATACTACAGGTAAGTAAATGATAAAAGAGGCAATACATTGCCTCTTTTTTTATGCTTGTTTACCATATGAAAAAGTTGAATAAATACTCTAAATTAGTTATATTTCGCCAGTAAATTTCTTAGTCAGTTTAGTGGTAAGTATTATGTTGTTACTTTTAGGATTTATCAGTATTTTTTGTTCAGGATTTTTCTACTGTCAGGCTTTGCTTAGTGGTTTAGGCTTGAAGCGCTGGGCATGTGCAGGATTAGTGTTTGGGCCTTTTATCTGGCCAATGTTCTGTATGAAAAAACGTATGAAGGTGAATAAGATGTTTGGCTTTAATACACTAATTTTAAAAGCTTAGATGCTTTTAAAGTTAATTTTTCTTTACCACTCTAGGTAAAATAAGACAGCTACATTCCTTGTAGCAAACAGTGTCTTTCTTCAAACCAACTATTGAAACATAGTTGTCAAATATTTATTACTTCCACCACTTGCTTGCAGGCATCTCTTTAATTTCAATGCTAGCAGCAATAGGGTTTGCTTTCGTTGTCACAAATAAAGTTTTAAATAAGTTAATCATTTTGGACTCCTAGATGCGTACACCTTTACGACCTGTATTTTCTATTTTTAATTTATGGTCAATTCTAACCCCTTTACGGCCAGTTTTTTCTATTTTCAATTGATTATTAATTCTAACGCCTTTACGGCCAGTTATTTCGATTTTCAATTGATTATTAATTCTAACGCCCTTACGGCCAGTTTGAATTATATCTAGAGTATTACTCTCTATTACTGGAGCTGGTGACGCTGACATGGCTAGAGATAAAATAAGTGAGCTAAGCATTCATGTTTCCTTAATTTATTATTATTAATTTCATAAATAATAAAGCACGTACTGTGCCAAAAAGTAAAAGCCTTATTAAATAAGGCTTTTACAATGTTTTTTTTAGGGAAATATGCGTGTCAAAATTTTGTAAGCGGCAAGTGATGTTTATGAGCTTTTTTGGGCATATAGTGTCATTAACGTGACGTTTTGCCAAAATTAGTCGATTTGTTAGTTATTTGGTGTGAGAGTAGATATTTCTGAAAGTCATTTTCTGGCAATGGTTTACTGTATAAATAACCCTGTAATTGCTCACAGCGTAAACCAGAGAGGAAGTTGAGCTGTTGATTGGTTTCAACACCCTCTGCGACTACTTGCATGCCTAAGTTGTGCGCAATTGTCACTATAGTAGCAACCATGTTACGCCCTTGTTCTGACTCTTCAATATCATCAACAAAAGCTTTATCAATTTTCAGCGTGTTCAATGGAAACTTTTTTAGATAAGCGAGTGACGAATAACCGGTGCCAAAATCATCAAGTGATAAGTGAATACCCATCGCACGAATTTGCAGCATAATATCAATAGCTTTTTGTGGCGAGTCCATTACCGTACCTTCGGTTATTTCTAATTCAAGGTACTTTGCGGGTAATTGGCTTTCTTTGAGAATGTCAGCGATCATGCCAACCAAATTAGGCTGGGTAAATTGCACCGCTGATAAATTAACAGCAACTCGACCTGTAAATAATCCGGCATCAACCCATTTTTTAGTCGCAAAACATGACTTTCTTAAAACCACTTCGCCAATGTCAATTATTTGGCCTGTTTCTTCAGAGATAGGGATAAAAGTTATCGGACTGATAATGCCTTTTTTAGGTGTTTCAAAACGCACTAACGCTTCCATACCCGCAACTTTACCGGTAGAAATTTCAATTTTAGGTTGATAAAAAACTGAAAAAGAGTCTTCTTTTAAGCCGTGTCGTATTAAACTTTCTACTTGTAAACGTTTTACGGCGGCTTTGTTCATTGAGTCACTGAAAAATTGGTATTTATTACCGCCATTATTTTTAGCGTGGTACATAGCCGTATCGGCATTTTTGAGTAGCTCTTGTGGCGATATGCCATCTTCAGGGTAAAGTACAATACCTAAGCTACTAAAAAGCACAACTTCATGGTTCTTTAGTTTAAGTGGTTGAGCAATGGTACTCAGCACTTCTTTAGCTATACTGGTAATTGTATGAATATCGTTAGTATTCTCAATAATAATACTAAACTCGTCACCACCTAGGCGATAAACAGTATCTTGTTTTCTACCAACGGCTTGCATTCTTTTGGCTACTTGGCATAAAAGTACGTCACCAACTTCGTGCCCCATAGAGTCATTGATTTTTTTAAAATTATCTAAGTCAAAAACCAATAAAGCATGAGGTGCTTTTTTATTGACTAATGAAGTTTGATTGGCTTGAAAATATGAACGATTAGGCAGGCCTGTTAATGTATCGCTATTAGCTAATTTACGCAGTTCAGCTTCAGTTTCTTTGCGTTTAGTTATATCAGAAAACACACCAACAAAATGAGAAATACTTTTATTCTCATCAAGTATCACATCGATATTAAGGTCGGTTAAATACTCTTCGCCATTATCACGTTTACTTTCGATTTCGTCGTGCCAACTGCCTTTGGTTATTAAGTGCTTCTTTACATCTTTGGTGAAACTTTTTGGGTATTGGGCAAAATCTAATGTTATACCGAGCATCTCTTTTCTCGTTTTTTTTGTGATGCGTTGATAAGATTTATTGACATCTACAATGTTAAAAGAACGATCATAAATAACAACAGCATCTGAGATGTTTTCAATACACTTGGCAAATAACTTTAATCTTTCATCTGCTTTTTTTATGCGGCTTATGTCCTTAAGGGTCCCGGTCATGCGGGTTGGTGTACCTTTTTCATCACGTTCTACTATTTTTCCACGGTCAAGTACCCAGATCCATTTATCATCTTTATTCTTTACACGGTATGTTGCTTCAAAATGGTCTGTGTCGTTATCAAAATGGTCGTTAATCGCATTCCGAACACGTTCGATGTCGTGTTCGTTAATATTGGTTTTATCGGAGCCGACATTACGTTTTCCATCTTGAGGGAATTCTAAAATCCCCCATATGTTTGAGCGATATATCTTTCCGGTTACTATATTCCAATCCCACATCTCATCGCCACTTCCCCATAAGGAAAGCTTCAAACGTTCTTCACTTTTTTGAATTTGTAAGTGAAATAAACGCTTATGGCGCATTTGCTGAACAAAATAAGCAATGACTAATAAGACAAGTAGGGCATAAACACTTATAGCGCTTTTTGATAACCACCAAGGAGCGAGTATATGAATGTTTAAGGTACTTTTTTGACTTGGAACAGTACCTAGTAAATCATAGACTTCAACTTCAAAAATATAGTCACCGTGACTCAGGTTGGTATAGGTCGCTCGGTAGTTATCTTTTCCGGCTTCTATCCAGTCTTTATCTAAACTTTTCAATTGATAACGATAAGCTACTTGATCTGGAAACTTTGTGTTTGGAGAAATAAACTCAATACTAAAGGGGGACTGTTCATGCTTCAACGTTAATTTTTGTAACTGACTTAAATTTTTAGGTAACGAAAATTCATTTGTTTTATGAGTTGGAGTGGAAGATAATTTACTGTTAATATTGATACGATTGTTGGCAATGCGTAATTGAGTAAATGTTGGAGGATTAATAGTTTGTGTCATCTTTGTGATTTTTGATGGGGATAGTTTTAAATAACCATTATTTACACCAAAATAGATACTATTATCTGATGTTTTAATTGATGAATTTGAATAGAATTCATTGTCTGATAGGTGAAAATCTTTACCAAATTCCTTTATTTTCTTAGATTTAGGGGTGATTTGGTTAATCACGCCATTAGATGATAACCATGCGTTTTCTTTACTATCTAGAGTTATTGAATATGTTGAGTTATTTGATAAGCCATTATCTTCATTAAAATATGTCGTAGTTTTTTTGTCTTTATCATAAAGTAAAAGTCCTTGTTCGGAACTTAACCATACCCATGAATTTGAAGATATAATATTACTAATATCAAAATCTGGTACAGTTTTAAATTTTGAAAGTTTATGGTAAACAAAACTATCTTTTATACTATTGGTTTGAGATAAATCAATACTGATTAATTGGTTATCTGTTGAAAAGCTCCAAAGAGTTTGGTTGTCATCTATATATATACCTTTAAGTTTCTCACTGTTGTTGGCTTGTACTCTAAAGAATTTTTTGGAAGTAATATTATAATTTACTAACTTCCCATCATTATCAATGAACCAAATTAACTCACCCATAATTTGTAACTGATAACTCCTATTATACATAGATTTTTTATGCCAATCCTTTAGTTCCTCAGCTACATTTGTGGATGTATCATAAATATAGAGTTTATCAGTTAAGGTATATAACCAAATGTTGTTCTTATTATCTGGAATAGCTTGAAAGATATCTTCATCTTCTAGTACAGCTTTACTATTCGAATCAAGTTCACTTTTTATTGGAGCGAGTCCTGATTCCCCTGAGTATACCCATAATTTTTTGTCAGCCGAAATTACAAATAATTCTATTGATACATTTGAATCGGATAAAAAATGCTGGAAGTGCTGACTACCGCTAATGAAGAAATTAAGTCCTTTTCCATACGTACCTATCCAGATATTATCTGAATTATCTTTAAATATTGTTAATAACTCGTTTGTTGAAATACTTTTATTTTGTGAGCTATTTTGTACAGTTTTTATATCGTTAGTCTTCAAATTTACAATATTCAAGCCATTTTCTGTAGCAATCCATACCGTTGATAAATCTGTGAAAACTATACTTCTAACCTTGTTCGAAATTATTTTATTGGTTGGGTGGGTTGTATAGTAACGATCAATTAAATTATAATTTTCATCTAATACGTAAACACCGTTATCAGTGGCTAGCCAATAATTACCATTTATTTCTTTTATATCAAACATTGAGTTAGCAAAAATAGTTATATGCCATTTGTTGTTTTTCTTTTGTAGTGACTCTGCGTAATTTAGGTTTTCATTAACTAAGAAAATACCTTTGTCGTAACTGCCAAACCAAAAGTTTCCTTTTAAATCTTGATAAATAGTTTTTATTTCTCTTAATCGACCTTCAAGTCCGTGAATTTTTATTTGTTTAAAATAATTATTCGCTTCGTTAAATTTATGAATGCCACTTGTGGTAGATACCCAAATATTATTGTTTTTATCTTGATAGATATCCCAAATCATATCGTCTTTTAATGATTCATTATTACCTTCTTGATGATAAAAGTTTTCAAAGTTATCAAGCAGTACGTTATATTTACTTAGCCCTTTTTCAGTTCCTACCCAAAGCACACCAGCATTATCAACAAAAACTTTACGAATAAAGTTATTTGCGATTGAGTTAGGATCAGCTAAATTTTTTCGATATTTTACGAAATTTTTTCCGTCATATCTATTGAGCCCATCTTCGGTTGCTATCCAAATGAATCCATCATGGTCTTGTGTTATGTCAAAAACATTATTTTGGCTTAAACCGTCAGCGGAGAGTAAGTGCTTAAACTTTAAAGCGGCTTGATTTGATAACGAGGTATTTGCAGTGATAAGACTTTCAGTGGTTGTTTCTTCCGCGTAAGTGATATGAATGCTAAATATTAATGTCGAAGTTAATAAACAGAAGATTCGGAAAAACTGTTGAAACTTTACGAGGTAACTCTTGGGAAAAAAATTAAGCACAAATACAACCTTTGATAGAAGCTTTAATTAGGCTTATTTACACGATTAATATTAAAAACAACCAGAAAAAATATCTTTAAATAAAGAGTAGACTGGTTTTTAACTGAGTAAATTAAGCAAGCAATTTTATTATTTTTGTTATTCGTATTGCATACATCACATTAAAAATGATGCCTAGGGCTAAGTCAACTCATTTACTCTAATATGTAAAAGAGACTTTGCTGAGTTAATTTGAGTAGCCTTGATATTTTATCGGCAGGTTTAATATTTTCTTTGACAATTTTTTAATTTTTTTCTAATCTTTTCATTATGCTGGAGTGATATTTGGATTTTCTCTTCCGTACTATCTTGATAACTTGTTAAGGTTATTCTATCAGTATTGTTATTCACTAAAAGTTGTTCAGTAAAAAAATGACTAATATCATTTACAGTTAATGACAAGATGACTTGAATCAATTGCTGCTTTTCATCAAAGTTCGTTTCTTTATTACAAATAGCGGCCCAGAATCTTTGGCTTTTTATTCGTAAACTAGAGTCTTTTTCTTGTAATTGACTCGCCAATCCTTGTTGGATATGCAGCCAACCTTCGTCAGACAAAAGCGTTAACTTCTCTAAAGACTGATTAATAAACCCGTTTATTTCTGTGACTAAAACATCAGCATTTACGTGTGGCGACTGAATATAAAAGGCGATACCAGGATAACGATTAATAGGAATAAATCCAACACCGACTAAATAGCCAAATTGCTTATCAGTTCGCATTTCTTGAAAAAAAAGGGGAGATAACACTTGGCTAGTGATCATGGTTATCGCTATTGTTTTTAAGTCTTTCTTTGAAAACGGATAATAAACGACAGCAGCATGGTCATGTTCAGGCAATTGCAAAGGCAGGTGAATATCTCCTTGACCCTCAATATCAAGAATGGGGACATTAACGGCATACTTATTTGAGTATTGATGATTAAATGCCGACTTTAAGAGATGACTGAACTTCACTGCATGTTTACTTAACCAGTTTCCATGCATTAATGCATCGATGGTTATCTCATCAAATAAATGTTTTCTAAAGGCTGTAAACTCTTTAAATGATGTATTTTCCAGAGCATTGGCTAACTCATTACTCGTGGGGTTTTTAGGTTGCATCGTTGAACTAAGAATCGAAAATAATTGTGAAATAGATTTACTTGTTTGCGCGTTATGCCAATGGTTAATTAATTGTTTTTTAAACAATTCAAACTTTTCTTCTATAAAATTTGCGGTTACTAAGCTTAATAATAACTGTTCAAGGAGCTTGTCTTGTTTAGTGCTAACGCCAGAGAGTTGAAGTGTCATTCCACCTTGATGCGAAAATAAATGATAATGAATACCCGCTAGTTCAGCGTCATAATGTTGTTCAATAACGGCATCACTATACAAGTCGACAAATAGCCGCGTCATCGCAATATGCTTACTGTCTTTTATAGTGAGTGGTGCATCAATACCGATATAAATATAACCTTTGGGTACTTTAAAGTTATTGTCTTGTTTAAACCAAATAGATAAACCATCAATTTTTTCAATTAAATCAGGGGTGCTTTTATGTTGTTTACTAACCGGAGTAGATGCGTATATTTTAGGCGATTTTACGATATAAGGATTACTTAGCGGTAAAGAAAGATCGTGAGTTATTGCTTCATTTTCCCAGTTTGTAATTTGCATAGGACTGATTTTTTCAATACTAAAGGGGACTTGATACCAAAAGCTTTTTTTATCAAACGTATTCTGTGCACTAATATGAATAACACGCATGTTATTTGCTGATAGACAGCCTAACAGCAAGCTAATTGTTTGTTGTTGCATACCATTCATTATGTAGTCACCGTAAATATAATCATCGGGTGAGTAATGCTGCATATTAATAACCAACTGGCAAACAGAGTCTAATGGTTTTAGTTTTTCTTGGTAATTGAATGACAAATTCGCAATCGCTTGTTTTTCTTGATAATAAAAGTCGTCAATAGGAGTACTTTTCATCACGTTTATATAAGAGAAAATACAACTAATAATCTCGTTAATATGTTGTTCGCCTAATTCAGTTAGCGAAATACTTAAATTGAAGTCTTTGAAGTTTGCGCCGTTTACGCCTGAGCCTGCGGTTAAGCTAAGTGCCCAACGCTGCTTTTTAAGGTAAGACAAAATACTGCCACCACCTTCGTGGCCTAATAAATAAGCTAAAATAGATTCAGGTTTGTGACGGTAGTAGCGATCAATGCTTGGCATTGCAAAGCTAACAATGAGTTGTCGATCGTTTTTTACAGGTTTTACATTAATTTTTATTTGTTGATGCTCAGCGAGATAAAGCGGGGTGTTAATCACTGGTGGTATTGAAGTTGCCGCTTTTATATCGGTAAACTTACTCGTTGCTAATTGGGCTAATTCATCAAGTGACTGTGGACCTTCTAAAACAAGTGTCATTATATTCGCGCGATAATATTGATGAAAAAAATTACGTATTTCAGTGGTTAAATCACTGTCTTTTCGATCAGCAAGCGTATCAATTGAGCCTACCGAAAATTTTGAGAAAGGATGTGCTTGATTGATGGTTTCTTTATGCACGTCGTACAAGCGTCGAATATCATCTTTGAGTTTTAGTTTAAATTCAGCATCTACATTCTGACGCTCTTTCTCAACAAACTCTCTTGAAAGTAATGGGCTAATAAAAAACTGACTAAAGCGATCGAGTGCAAAGGTAAAATGTTGGTGATGAATGTCAAAGAAAAAGCAAGTGTGCTCTGTTGCAGTCCAAGCATTATTACTACCACCGTGTTGACTAATATATTTTTGATATTCACTACCGTCAGGGTAAGACTCAGTACCTAAAAACAACATGTGTTCTAGAAAGTGGGCTAAACCTTCTCGGTCTTTGGGATCACTAAAATGTCCAATATTTACCGCTAATGCAGCAGCTGATTTATTCGTTTGCTCATTATGAATTAATAGAACACGCAAGCCGTTTGATAGTGTTAACGTTTTATATTGCTTGCTGTCATTTGGGCTTTGTTTCAATATCTGCTCCGGCAAACACTGCAACAACCTTATTGGTGACGGACACTGGCAAGGTAAGCGTTTGTTTCTAAAATTATTTTAATTATCCAGTTAAATTACCTGATGGATTAACTAGAGTCTAATATATTCTTAATTTTTCTATTAATTATCTATACTATAGACCGAAATAAACGCTAAAATGCGGGCGATTTGAAAAAACGAAGTTATTTGGAAAATTTATGCGAATATTTGTTATGCGACACGGTCAAGCTCAATCAATGGCTCCTTCTGATCAAAGTCGTGAATTAACCTTCCTAGGTAAGTGTGAAGCTGAAAATATGGCAAGTAGGTTAATCGATAAAAAAGTGCACTTTGACGCAATTTTTGTCAGCCCTTATATTCGTGCTCAACAAACCGCAAAAATTGTAAAAAACACTTTAGCGACTGCAACGAGTTTAACCACACTTGAATTTATCACACCAGAAGATTCCGCAGATAAAATGCGTAACTACCTTGAGTTAACTTTTGTTGATAATACACAGGCAAATATACTGATTGTATCGCATATGCCTCTGGTCAGTTACTTGGTGGCGGAGTTTACTTGTGGTCAACATGCGCCACTATTTGAAACCGCTTCTATCGCTGAGATTAGTTATGATATCAGTACAATGCGAGGGCAGTTAATAGCACATACGTCACCTGCTAGCCTTTAGATTTATCGCTAGACAATATCTGCGAAGCGATCATTGAGTTCAACGAGTACTAATAAAGCACCATTACCACCCCATTCAAGTGGTGCTTGATGAAAAGCCATTACATCAGGGTGTTGCACTAGCCAATGGGGAACTTTATTTTTCAGTACCTTTGAACCTAAGCCATGCACAATACAAACACACTTTGCATGTTCTTTTTTACATGCGTACATCAATGCAGCAACTTCTAACTTTGCTGTTTTCTGATCTAAACCATGTAGGTCTAAAATTAAATCGGGTGCATACTGACCACGTCTTAGATTTTTAGCCTCAAAGCTGTCAACATCCTCACGAACATATTTCATCGGACCTTGTTGATTCAAGTTTGGTTCAAATTCATCAGAAAAATAAAACTCAGCATGCTGTTTCTTCTTTGCATTAACTTTTGTTTTAGCCATTTGTAATGATTGACTTTGTACGTGCTTTTTAATCGGGGCAATTTTATCTTGCACGATTGGTTTTACTTTACCGATCGCTTGCTTGAATAAGTCTATCTCATGGGAAGTTAAGGCTTCTTTAAATTTCATGTTTGAAACTACATTCTTAATGATAATAGGGAAAACAATTTAAATTCTAAAAACATCTGTGGGCAATAACAAGCAAAAGGTTATAATATGCCTCATAAATTGCTAGATAATAGAGAATAGATGTGAACGAAGTTGATTTTTCACCAATTAAAGATGAACTACATACCATTGGTGATTATTTACGTTTTGCCACCAGTGAATTTAATCAAGCTGAACTTTTTTTTGGTCACGGTACTAATAATGCGTGGCACGAAGCAATAACCTTAGTGATGTTTGCTTTAAATTTACCGGAAGAATTAAGTGAACAAGTCTTTAATTGTCGATTAACTTCACACGAAAAATCAACCGTGTTGGCTTTAGTTGAACGACGCATTATTGAACAACTGCCAGCCGCCTATTTAACGAATCAGGCTCAGTTTGTTGGTTTACCTTTTTATGTTGATGAGCGCGTTTTAGTGCCTCGTTCGCCCATTGGTGAATTAATTGAACAACACTTTTCACCCACTTTTTCTCAAAAGAACCCTCCAAAACGTATTCTTGATTTATGCACCGGCAGTGGCTGTATTGCTATTGCTTGCGCCGTCGCTTTTCCTGAAGCAGAGGTTGATGCACTCGATTTATCGATTGATGCACTTAACGTTGCACAAATTAATATTGAAAATCATGGATTAACAGAACAAGTTATTCCAATTCAATCTGACGTTTTCTCTGGGGTTGATGGACTAACTTATGATTTAATCGTTACTAATCCACCTTATGTTGATCAAGAAGACGTTGACGCATTACCGCAAGAATACTTGCATGAACCCGAAATGGGTTTAGGGTCGGGTGTTGATGGCTTAGATATCGTTCGTGAAATCCTTGCACAAGCGGCTAACCACCTAAATGAAAAAGGCGTTTTAATTTGCGAAGTGGGGAACTCTCAAATTCATGTTGAGCATGTCTACCCGCAAGTACCTTTTACTTGGTTAACGTTTAAAAACGGTGGTCATGGTGTGTTTATGTTGACTAAGGAACAGTTAATAAATCATGCGAATAGTTTCACACAAGCATTTGAAAAAAAATAATTCAGTTCAATTTCCGTAATTGTATATTCAAATAATAGAGAGAAGATATATTCATGTCAGGCAATACTTTTGGAAAATTATTTACCGTAACATCATTTGGTGAAAGCCATGGATTAGGTTTAGGTGCAATTATTGATGGTTGTCCGCCAGGTTTAGCGTTATCAGAAGCTGATTTACAAGATGACCTTGACCGTCGTCGTCCTGGGACTTCTCGTTATACCACTGCTCGTCGTGAACCTGATCAAGTTAAAATAATGTCTGGTGTTTTTGAAGGAAAAACAACGGGAACACCTATTGGTTTACTCATTGAAAATACCGACCAACGTTCAAAAGATTACGGCAATATCGCGCAAAGTTTCCGTCCGGGTCATGCCGATTATACTTATTGGCAAAAATACGGCATTCGTGATTATCGCGGTGGCGGAAGATCATCAGCACGTGAAACCGCAATGCGAGTTGCGGCAGGTGCTGTAGCTAAAAAATACTTAAAAGAAAAGTTTAATGTCGACATTCAAGGGTGTGTTACTCAGATAGGCGACGTTTGCGCAACTAACATTGACTGGAACATTGTAGAAAATAACCCTTTCTTCTTTCCCGATGTAACTAAGCTTGATGCGTTAGATGAGCTACTGCGCGGCATTATCCGTGAGAAAGACTCCATTGGCGCTAAAATAATGGTGCGAGCCACTAACGTGCCCGTTGGTTTAGGTGAACCTATTTTTGATCGTATGGACGCGGATATTGCTCATGCGCTTATGGGAATAAACGCTGTTAAAGGTGTTGAGATTGGCGATGGTTTTGCGGTGGTAAACCAAAGAGGTTCAGAGCACCGTGACGAATTAACTCCAGAGGGTTTTGCCAGTAATCACAGTGGGGGTATTTTAGGTGGAATTTCATCAGGACAAAGTATTGTTGCTAACATTGCAATGAAACCCACTTCAAGTATTGGAGTCAGTGGAAAAACGATTGATTTAGCTGGAAAAGCAACAGACTTAGTCACCAAAGGTCGTCATGATCCTTGTGTCGGCATTCGTGCGGTTCCTATTGCGGAAGCTATGTTAGCACTAACGCTGATGGACCATTTTTTACGTCATCGTGGACAAAACGCTGATGTTGTTTGTGTTACGCCTGATATTGAATCCTAGTCAGTGATTTTTATTGAAAACCAAAAGTAATGACATCGGATAAATTTGTAAGACTTTCTTCGAGTTACTTTTGGTATTTTGCTATTTTAGGTTTGATTATTCCCTTCTTACCTATTTTTCTTGATGCAAAAAGCTTTAATTCAATTGAAATAGGTGAAATTCTTGCGATTATTACTGCTACTAAAATCATTGGTCCTACCTTCTGGGCTTTCGCAGCTGATAAATCAGGTAAACAATTATCAATTATTCGTAGTGGTTCGCTGTTAGCACTACTGAGTTTTTCACTGCTTTTCTGGTTAAACAGTTATTGGCCAATGGTTTTTTGTTTAGCGGTTTTTAGTTTGTTTTGGACCGCTGTTTTACCCCAACTTGAAGTGCTTACCCTTAACTCAATTCGACGTAGTGCAAAAATTTATGCGCGTATTCGCTTGTGGGGGAGTATTGGTTTTATTTTTTTAGCTGTTCTCGCCGGAGACTTAATAGAGCGATATTCTGCAGATGCATTTACTTATTTAGGTGTATTTGTGCTGGCAGGATTATTTCTTTCAAGCATGAAACTAACCCCTGCGAAAATTACAAGAAATAGTGTTAAGCCGTTAGAAAAAATCATTGATAAAATTTTTTGTCGCTCGTTTATATGCTTTTTTCTTGCGGGCTTGATGTTACAAATGAGTTTTGGTCCTTATTATGGTTTCTTTGCGCTTTATCTTCGAGAGCTGGCTTACCCAGGTTTTGCGGTTGGTATATTCATCACCATATCAGTAATGGCCGAGATCCTTATTTTTATCTATGCGAGCGTATTCTTCCGATATTTTCCTTTGAAAACGCTGTTAGCCATGAGTATATTGTTAACATCTGTTCGTTGGCTTATGACCGGTAATTTTGCGGATGTTATCTGGGTTCTAGCACTCGTTCAGTGCATACATGCACTTAGTTTTGGTTTGTACCACAGTGTTTCTATTCAATTTATTCATCGACATTTCAATGATGACCAACAGAACCGTGGTCAAGCAATCTATATTGGCGGTGTCTATGGGTTAGGTGGTGCAATTGGTGCTTATATAGCAGGTAATGTTTGGCAAGGAGGGCAAGGCAGCGAACTTGCCTATAATCTTGCCGCGTTTGCTGCATTAGTTGGATTTCTGTTTGTTTTACTTATGCCTGATAATCGAATAAATGACAACAAATAACAATAATGACACTGAAAAGTGCATTGTGTTATTGCTAAAGAGTATCTATTATTGAATTAATTACCCCCGCTTCACCTTTATTATTAAGTGTATTGGAGAATCATGAAGTTTATTTTCTGGTTCGGGATCTTAATAAATGGATTTAGTTTTTCCTGTTTAGCCGAAAGAATTAACGTTGCCATGGAACCTTTCCCCCCGTTTGTTAATGCGCAGGGAACAGGGTTAACTATTGATATGCTTCACGCTATTGAAAAAATTTCTGACTTCGAATTTAATATTGAGATCATGACTTATGCTCGCGCTAAACATCAGTTAAAGCATCAACATATTGAAATAGTGGGTCACACGCCTAAAAATTTAGAAACCGCTGAATTTTATCTTTATGCACAAGAGCTAAACTGGAAAATAGAAACCTCTTCTGATATTTTTACTTTTGAACGTAAATTTCTGGATTTATCAATACTTCAAAAAGGACGAATTGGTACAACTATTGGTAATGCTGACTTTTTAGCAAGTCAAATGAAAATCCCGCGAGATATGTTCATTCAAACCGCAACCCTTCGACAACTTGTTGATATGTTGGTTAAGCGACGTATTGATGTTTTAGTATTTGAAAGAGTCTCGGTGATGACATTGTTACAAGAGAAGAAAGTGCAGGGGGTTTATTATCAAACCATTGGCAAAATCCCAGCCAGTATTGCTGTTTATAGAGATTCACAAGGGGTAAAGTTAAAAGAAAAGCTCGATGAGCTTATCAAGCAACTTCCTTTAAAAACTATTTTTTCCGGTTACTTTCAATACAGCAATTTGCCAGAAAGCGGTAAAGTACCTATTGTTAATTAACTCTGATGGCACGAGTAATTATAATGAACTTCAGCCTTACCATTAATAACAAGACTGAAGTTTATTCAACTCAACTAGTTTGCATTTATAAGAATTGGCTCTCCTAAACCTAATGCTTTCAAACGCTCCATCTGCGTTTTAGCATCTCCAACCACGAGATAAATCATTTTTTCATGGTGTAAATGTTCACTCGCTAACGATTTAATATTCTCTAATGTTAAGCTTTCAACTAATGTTGCTCGTTCGAGTATGTAGTTTGCAGGCAAATTGTATTGGCTCATACTTTGTAATATCGCCAGTTTTGCGTTGTATGTTTCAAACTTTCTCGCATTACTTTTTAAATAATAGCTTTTAGTTGTGGCTAAATCTTTGTCATTAAAGTCATTTTGATATTTTTCAACAAGATCTTTAATTAATGCAATTGCTTCGAGTGTTACATTCGTGCGAACACCACTACTAATAAGAAACTCTCCACTTGTTTTGCTTCCGCTATAGCTCGAACGTACACCGTAGGTGTAGCCTTTGCCTTCTCGCAACTCTTGTGTAAGTTTTGAAGCAAAGCTGCCGCCACCTAAAATATAATTCATTACTTGAGCACTATAAAAATCTTTATGCATAGCATTCATGGCAGGAAAGCCAATTCTAAGTTGAGATTGTTTAGCATTGGGTACGTCATAAAAATAGATTTTTGATTCTTTAGGTAGTTCTGGCGCTAAAACCTCAGGTAAGACGGCATTTGTTTTTAACCAATTATTTTCTAATACTTTAAAAGCAGCTAATACTGCTGTTTCGTTTATATCTCCAACAATATGAATGTTAGTTAAATTTGGTGACAGTTTTGTTTTATAAAAGGCTTTTAAATCAGTTAACGTTATTTTTTCAAGTGAAGCTAATGTGCCCAATAGATTGTTCGATAAAATACTCGACTTACCATAGAGCAATCTATTCATTTGATTGTCTGCTAATTGATTAGGATTCGTTTGTTGCTGTTTTATTTGGCTGATTATGTCTTGCTTGGTCAGCGTAAACTCTTTCTCATCCCACCGAGGTGCTAAGATCATTTCTGTTATTAAATCGACTGTTGCCTGATGATTTCTTGCTAAAGTACTTGCTGATATTTTTATTGACTCTGGCGTTGCATAAACACTAATTGTAGCGCCAAGCTTATTAATTGCTTCTTCAAGTTGTTGTGGTGTTTTATTTTTAGTGCCTTTGTTCATCAGTTCAGCGACTAAATTCGCGACACCGACTCGGTCAATATCATCAAATAGCATCCCTCCAGCGATATCTATATTGAACTGCACCAGTGGAACTTCATTGTTCTTGATACCATAAATATGTAACCCGTTGGTTAACGTGTCTTGCCAAACTTTAGGTACCGATAGTGTCGGCGATTTACCATAGGCTGGTTCACTTGAACGGTCGAAACTTGAAGGTGTTTTGATATACGTTGATTGCTGTGAAGCATCAAAACTTTGTTCTGCGTTAGCGACAATTTTTTCTTCAGTTATTTGTGCCTTTACTGAATTTTCTAACGCTAGATTTTGCTGACCCTTTGGTACAAAACTTGTGGCAACAACATATTTATTTTTAATATATTTATTATAAACACGTAAAACATCTTCTTTACTCACCGCCAAAATATTTTTAGCTTCTTGGTTAATAAAACCAGGATCTTTGGTAAAAATATTATATTGTGCTAATTGGAAGCCTTTACCTAAAACGCTCGAAAGCCCACGATAAAAAGCGCTTTCTTGTCCTGCTTTTATGGTGGCGAGGTCTTCATCACTAAAGCCTTTTTTTTCAAATTTGAGAAATGCTTCGCTGATCGCTTTGTTAATATTATTTAAATTAGTATTTTCAAAGCCTCTTACTTTCAACATGAGTTGACCGGCTAACTCTGATTGATAGTGGTACATAGTAACGCGAGACGTTAGCGTTAATTCATCAATTAATTTTTGATTTAATAGCGCTTTTTTACCATCACTGAGTAATTCAACTAATACTTGTAAGGCATAACTGTCTGGATGATATTGAGGGATAGTTGGCCAAGTTAAGCTGAGCTCTGGTAATTTAGCGAAGTTATCTTCATGATATATTTTCTTGGTTTTTGTTAAGTTTGCTGACTGCTTGGCGAGAGGTTCGATTTTTTCACCCGCATCAATTTCATCAAAATATTTATGGACCCAAGCTTTCGCTTCGGCTTCATCAAAATCACCTGCAATCACCAAGGTCACATTATTGGGCACATACCAACTCTTAAAGAAGTCCTTAACATCTTGAAGTGTTGAATTTTGTAAATCGATTAAAGACCCAATAACTTGCCAGTTGTATGGATGATTTTCAGGATAAAGGTTTTTATCGATAACATACTGAGTATGACCATAAGGTCGGTTGTCATTACTTTGTCGTTTTTCATTTTTTACAACTTGTTTTTCTTTTGCAAGTACTTGCTCGGTGACGGTATTTATAAAAAAACCAAGTTTGTCAGCTTCTGCCCAAATCATTTTTTCTAAAGCATCATTAGGTACGGTTTGAAAGTAATTTGTTCTATCACGACTTGTTGACCCATTTGCGCCTGAGCCACCAATTTGAGCACTCATTTTGTCTAAACCACCTTTTCCAAGGTTTTCAGACTCGAGAAATAACAAGTGTTCGAATAAATGAGCAAAGCCAGTTCTTCCTTGAATTTCACGAGCAGACCCAACATGTGCAGTTAACGCAACAGCAACAACAGGGTCTGAACGGTCAATATGAAAAACGACTTCTAAGCCATTATCTAAAACAAACTTATTGTATTCAATATCTATAGCGCTATTTGCTGAAGAAGATTTATTAATGCTTTGTTTGTTTAATGCGTTTTTTGATGGTGCTTCTATCGTATTACAGCCAGCTACTGATAGGGCGGTAATTATCGAAAAGCTTAGTGCAGTCCATTTCATGAGTGTAGCCTTATTATTAGTATTTTTATTATTGCCAATATTGTGCTTATTATTCGATAAAATACTAATAAAAGCACTGTAAAAACGTAAATTTAATGTTAATTAATATTACAAAGATATAAAAAAAGCGCTACAAGCGCTTTTTAAAACTAGAGTAAATAATTTTTAATTATTTATTTAACGCTTCACCTAAATGTGGGCGTATATCTTTTAAAATAGTTTTTAATAAACGAGGGCACGCTGCAACGGTATTACCTGAAACAGTATGATTATGATCGCCTACAAAATCAGTGACTAAACCACCGGCTTCTATAATTAATAACTCACCTGCAGCAGATTCCCAAGGTTTTAACCCTATTTGAAAATATCCGTCTACACGCCCAGCAGCGACATAAGCTAAATCTAGTGCAGGAGAGCCTGAACTGCGTAAATCTGAAGATTTAGTAAATAATGTTTTAAACATTTCTAAATAAGCGTTGCTGTGCTGTTTATGCTTATATGGAAAGCCTGTGGCAACAATGGCACCAGAAAGTTCTTTATGTTGTTTTACACGGATTCGAAAGCCATTAAGTTGTGCGCCTTTACCACGGCTAGCTGTGAATAGCTCACCACGAGAAGGATCAAAAATAATCGCTTGATCTAGTTTGCCTTTTACTTTTAAAGCAATAGATACGGAAAAATGTGGAATGCCTTTAATAAAGTTTGTTGTACCGTTTATTGGATCAATAATCCATTGGAAGTCATCATCTTTGCCTTTAATCACGCCACATTCTTCACCAACAATAGTGTGATCTGGGTATGATTTTTTTAATGTTTCAATAATGGCTTCTTCAGCGCTTAGGTCAGCACTAGTCACAAAATCATTTGTTCCTTTTGCTTGAACTTCAACTTTATCTAATTGTTCAATGGCACGAACAATAACTTTACCTGCGTTACGCGCAGCACGAATACCAATATTAAGCATAGGATGCATATAGAGACTACCTTTTACATATTTGTAAATAGAATTAAACAGTATAACAACTTTTATAAAGAACGAGGCTTGCCGCCGAGCGGATTTTCAAGCGCGAAAATTATAGCAAAGTTATCTGTAATTAGCGACACTGTTTTTTATATAAAATAATCAAGAAAAAATTTCATAGATGTTTAATAACTAACACATAATTTTTCGCACTAACTAATTTCAATAAACTTGATGATTTTTTCTGAGCACAAGGTTAATGTTCTGTGATAATATTATCGTCAATTTTAGCCATCTAGATAGTTAATACCAGTAGGTATAATTTATTTTATATATTAACTATAAATTGAGTAATTGAAGATAATGTCAGAACAATCATCACTTTTAAGCAATGTTCGGATTGTATTAGTAAATACTTCCGATTGTCGTAATATTGGTTCGGCCGCACGTGCTATGAAAACGATGGGGTTAAGTGAGCTTATATTAGTTGACCCTATAGAAATGCCAAATGGCCAAGCACAAGCTTTAGCAGCAGGAGCTACTGATGTATTAAAAAATGCAAAAGTAGTGAGCACTTTAGCTGAAGCGATCAGTGAATGCGGTTTGGTTGTAGGTACAAGTGCACGTTCTCGCACCTTACCTTGGCCTATGTTAGAGCCAAGAGGCTGTGGAGAAAAGCTGGTAGAAGAGGCGCATAATTTTCCAGTGGCCTTAGTTTTTGGTCGTGAAAGTAGTGGTTTGACTAATGATGAGTTACAACTTTGTCATTTTCATGTACAAATTCCTGCGAACCCTGACTACAGTTCATTAAACTTAGCGATGGCCGTTCAGACCTTAAGTTATGAAGTGCGGACCAGTTATTTAATTGATCAGCAAAAAGCATTTAAAGCGAAAGGTGAAAACCTCAGTAAAAATTTGCCGAAAAAAGAGCTTGATGAAGATGAATATCCGATTATTGCTGAAACGGAGCGATTTTATCAACACTTCGAAGATGCCTTAAAAGCAACCGGTTTTATTGTGCCTACACATCCAGGTTTAGTGATGACTAAGCTGCGTCGTTTATTTAACCGAGCGCGACCTGATGTAAAAGAAGTTAAGATGCTACGTGGAATATTAGCTTCCGTACAAAGAGCGGCTAAAGTAAACGAGAAAGAAAAAAATAAAGAATAATAAAAGTAAGTACTCATTATATTGGTGCTTATTTTCACCGATATATAGAAGGATATAATTATGTTCAGCCGTATCAGAGAAGACATTAAAAGTGTCTTCGACCGAGATCCCGCCGCCCGCAATACGTTAGAAGTGTTGACTAACTACCCAGGTATGCATGCTATTTGGATCCATCGTTTGAGTCATAAACTGTGGAAAAATAATTGGTATCTTCTTGCGCGCAGTTTATCAACATTCTCTCGTTGGATGACGGGGGTTGAAATTCATCCTGGGGCAACATTAGGGCGTCGGTTCTTTATCGATCACGGTATGGGAATTGTCATCGGTGAAACGGCTGAAATTGGTAACGATGTTACTTTATATCATGGTGTTACTTTAGGTGGTACAAGTTGGACTGCGGGTAAACGTCACCCAACATTAGAAGATAATGTCGTTATAGGGGCTGGAGCACAAGTGCTTGGGCCTATTACTATCGGTAAAGGTGGCAAGGTAGGCTCTAACTCTGTTGTGGTAAAAGATGTACCTGCAAATGCAACCGCTGTTGGTATTCCTGCACGTATTGTCAATGAAAAAAGTCAATCAGAAAAAGAGCAGCGTGACCAAGTTGCAAGAAAGTTTGGATTCGATGCTTATGCCGTTTCCGCTGATAACCCTGATCCGGTCGCTAAAGCTATTGGCCGTGTGCTAGATCACATGCACTTGATGGACAAGAAGGTTGCTGACTTGTGTAAAGAAGTAAATCACCTCGGTGGTGAAGTTTGCCAAGAAGCATTACCCGAATTGAGTGTGGGTGAATTCGTTGATGATGAAAAGGCCGCCGCTCAACGTCGTGAAAAACGCGTAGCGTCATTTGATCCTGAAATATAATATAAAAAACTTATCCGTTACTGATGCTTCCTTCTTATTAAACTGAGGGAATTCGCTACTAATGGGCTCTTTTTTGAACAAACCCATAATACTTGAGTAAAACACTCAGGTATTTAGTTGACTATTTTGTAGGGTTATGTAGAATTGTTGGTAATTCGATAGGGGTACACAATGAAACTGACTTCAAAAGGGCGTTACGCGGTAACTGCTATGTTAGATGTAGCAATTCACGCAGTAACTGGACCCGTACCTTTGGCTGATATTTCAGAGCGACAGGGCATATCGTTGTCTTATTTAGAACAACTTTTCTCGCGCTTAAGAAAATATGGCTTGGTAAATAGTATTAGAGGCCCAGGTGGTGGTTATCGCCTTGGAATGTGCTCTGCAAAAATTTCTGTTGCTGATGTCATCAATGCTGTTGATGAATCGATTAAGGCGACAAGATGTGACGGTAAAGGTAATTGCCAAAATGGTGACGAATGCCTAACACACATGTTGTGGGAAGGTTTAAGTGACCGTATCGAAGATTTCTTAAAGAACATAACGTTGGCAGAGCTTGTTGAGCAAAGCAACGTAAAATTAGTGTCAAGACGACAAGATAAAGCGCATGCACAAGCCAATAAAACTATGCCGTCATTAGAAACATTAATTGAAACCAAAAACATTATGCACGACATGCACTAAATGCGTGTTGTTTAACTGGAGAACGTTAGCGAATGAAGCTTCCTATTTATTTTGATTACTCAGCTACAACACCTGTAGACAAACGTGTTGCAGAAAAAATGATGCAGTATATGACTACTGACGGTTTTTACGGTAACCCTGCATCTCGTTCACACAAATTTGGCTGGCAAGCTGAAGAAGCGGTAGATATTGCACGTAACCAAGTCGCTGACCTTCTTAATGCTGATCCGCGTGAAATTGTTTTCACCTCAGGAGCAACAGAGTCAAATAACTTAGCCATTAAAGGTGCAGCTAACTTTTATCGTAAAAAAGGTAAGCATGTTATTACCTGTAAAACAGAGCATAAAGCTGTTTTAGATACGTGCCGTGAATTAGAGCGTCAAGGCTTTGAAGTTACGTATTTAGATCCTGAAAGCAATGGCTTGATTGATCTTAATAAATTAGCTGATGCAATGCGTGATGACACAGTATTAGTAAGCATTATGCATGTAAACAATGAAATTGGCGTAATTCAAGATGTTGCTGCAATCGGTGAAATGTGTCGCGCACGTAAAATTGTTTTTCATGTTGATGGCGCACAAAGTGTTGGTAAAATTGAAGTGGACATGGAAAAGTTGAAAATTGATTTAATGTCAATTTCTGCACATAAATTCTACGGTCCAAAAGGAATGGGCGCAATGTATGTTCGTCGTAAGCCTCGTATTCGTCTTGAAGCGCAAATGCATGGTGGTGGACACGAACGTGGCATGCGTAGTGGCACATTGCCTACGCATCAAATCGTCGGTTTAGGTGAAGCTTGTCGTATTGCTAAAGAAGAAATTACCCAAGACATCGCTCATGTAACTAAAATGCGTGACCGCTTATGGGCAGGCTTGAACACTATGGAACAAGTTTTTGTTAACGGAGATTTTGATAATCGCTACCCGGGTAACTTAAATGTAAGTTTTAATTTTGTTGAAGGTGAATCTTTGATTATGGCGCTTAAAGATTTAGCCGTATCTTCTGGTTCAGCATGTACTTCTGCCAGTTTAGAACCTTCGTACGTATTACGTGCATTAGGTTTGAACGACGAAATGGCGCATAGCTCAATTCGTTTTAGCTTCGGTCGTTTTACGACAACTGAAGAAGTAGATTACGCGATTACACTTATTCAAAAATCAATTGGGCATTTACGTGATATGTCACCACTTTGGGAAATGTTCCAAGACGGTATTGATTTAGACTCAATTGAATGGGCTGCTCACTAAGCATCCCCAATAAAAATTTTATTGATGAACATACATTTTTGTATCGTTCATCGCTAATTAGGAGAGAAATAATGGCTTATTCAGAAAAAGTAATTGATCACTATGAAAACCCACGTAATGTTGGCTCAATGGATAAAAATGATCCACAAGTAGCAACAGGCATGGTTGGCGCACCCGCATGTGGTGACGTAATGAAGCTACAATTGAAAATTAACGCTGACGGTATTATTGAAGACGCTAAGTTTAAAACTTATGGTTGTGGTTCTGCAATTGCGTCAAGTTCATTAGTAACGGAATGGGTGAAAGGTAAATCTATTGACGAAGCTGCGACGATTAAAAATACGGCAATTGCTGAAGAACTTGCTTTACCGCCAGTAAAAATTCATTGCTCTATTTTAGCGGAAGATGCTATCAAAGCAGCGATTGAAGATTATCGCAGTAAAACTGCTTAGACGTCGGAGTTATTTATGAGTGTTACAATGACGAAAGACGCAGCAGACCGTGTTCAGTCATTTATTACCAATCGAGGCAAGGGTCTCGGTTTACGTCTTGGTATTAAAACTACGGGATGTTCTGGTCTAGCTTATGTGATGGAATTTGTTGATGAGTTAAATGAAGACGATACATTGTTTTCTATCTCTGATGTGAATATTATTATCGACGGAAAAAGTTTAGTTTACCTTGATGGCATTGAAGTAGATTTTGTTAAGGAAGGTCTAAACGAAGGTTTTAAATTCACAAACCCAAATGCCAAAGGCGAATGTGGTTGTGGTGAAAGCTTTAACGTTTAAGTGATTTGTGAACGGCTTATGATTAAGCCGTTTACTGGAGTTTTTGTGAATTATTTTCAGATATTTGGTTTTACATCGCAGTTTGAACTTGATGTTCATAAATTAGCTGATATTTACCAAACACTACAAAAAAAAGTACATCCAGACAAGTTCGCTCATGCATCAAGCCAAGAGCAATTAGTTGCCGTTAAAAGATCAACCTTAATTAACGATGCTTATCAAACGCTGAAAAATCCCTTAATGCGTGCCCAATATTTATTAGAATTACGAGAAAGCGATCAGCCCAACGAACAAGCTTCGTTTAGTGATAACAGCTTTTTAATGCGCCAAATGGAATTACATGAAATGCTTGATGATGTTAAGCATGCTGATGACCATGAAGCGGCAATTTTAGCGTATGCTGAAGTATTAAATATTGGCTTTGAAGACCTTGCTGTAGAAATGCATGCACACCTTGACGAAAACACAATACAGTCAAATCTATTAGCGGGTAATAATTTACGCAAATTAAAGTTTTATCAAAAATTACGCGTTGATCTCGACAAATTAGAAGATCAGCTTTTTAATGATGAATGATCGCTAATTCAAATGAATTTTTAGTGTAATAAACTAACAGCAAAGACGTGTTTTTTTATTTACAATGGAATATCATACCGCCCGTTAATCGTAATCGAATATAAAAGAGTCTAAAAATGGCGTTATTGCAAATAGCCGAACCCGGCCAAAGTACGGTTCCTCACGAACATCGTCTCGCCGCAGGCATTGATCTCGGTACAACTAATTCTCTTATCGCTAGTGTTAAAAGTGGTTTGTCTGAAACCCTAGTAGACAGCGAAGGACGAGACATATTACCTTCAATAGTGAGTTATCAAGCGAATGAAATATTAGTGGGAAATGCCGCTAAAGCACATTCGGTTAGTGACCCAGAAAATACTGTCGTTTCAGCCAAACGCCTGATTGGTCGCTCATTAGCTGATATTCGTAACAAATATCCTTCATTGCCTTATTCTTTCTCAGGTGACGAAAGCCACCCAAGCATCACTACACGTACCGGTGAAGTAAACCCAGTACAAGTGTCAGCTGAAATATTAAAAAGTTTAAAGAAACGGGCTGAACACGCGTTAGGTGGTGAGCTAAGCGGTGTTGTTATAACTGTTCCTGCCTACTTTGATGATGCTCAGCGACACAGTACAAAAGATGCAGCAAAACTTGCTGACCTAAATGTTTTACGTTTACTCAATGAGCCTACAGCAGCGGCTGTTGCTTACGGTTTAGATAGCGGGAAAGAAGGTATTATTGCTGTTTATGATTTAGGTGGTGGTACTTTTGATATTTCAGTATTACGTTTAAATAAAGGCGTTTTCGAAGTGTTAGCCACCGGTGGTGACTCTGCATTAGGTGGTGATGACTTTGACAATATTCTTGTTGATCACATCATCGAACAGACTGAACTACAACGACCATTATCAACGACATTAGAACGTCAATTGCTACAGCAAGCTTGTCATGTTAAAGAGCAACTCACTGAAAGTTCGGTGATTAGTTTTTCATTAACGTTAGATAATGGAGATGAAAAACATGGCGAAATTAATCGTGATACGTTTGAATCTTTGATCAATGTGTTAGTGACCAAAACATTACGTGCCTGTCGACGCGCATTAAAAGATGCAGAAATTACTATTGATGATGTGATTGAAGTCGTTATGGTCGGTGGTTCAACGCGTGTTCCACTGGTACGCCAGGAAGTTGAAAAATATTTTAATCGTCTGCCATTAACCTCTATCGATCCCGATAAAGTTGTAGCCATTGGCGCCGCGATTCAAGCTGATATTTTGGCGGGTAATAAGCCCGATAGCGATATTTTGTTGCTTGATGTCATTCCATTATCGCTTGGTTTAGAAACAATGGGCGGATTGGTTGAAAAAGTCATCCCTAGAAATACAACAATTCCTGTTGCTAAAGCTCAAGAATTTACTACTTTTAAAGACGGTCAAACTGCAATGGCCGTACATGTGCTCCAAGGTGAACGTGAGCTTGTTGAAGATTGCCGATCGTTAGCACGTTTTGAATTACGCGGTATTCCAGCAATGACTGCTGGCGCTGCTCATATTCGTGTTACTTTCAAAGTTGATGCTGATGGATTATTAGAAGTTTCAGCCATGGAAAAGTCAACAGGGATAGAAACAGGCATAACAGTTAAGCCTTCATTTGGCCTCGAAGAGCAAGAAATTACTCAAATGCTACGGGATTCAATGAGCAATGCTGAACAAGACATTCAAGCGCGCATGTTGAAAGAGCAACAAGTTGAAGCCTCGCGAGTTATTGAGTCAGTGCAATCTGCATTGATTAATGACAGCGCGTTATTAAATCAAGATGAAATTACCACGATAAATAATGCAATAAACGCGTTAGCGAAGATTGCCCAAAGCACGGTTGCGGATGATATTGAAGCAGCTATTGAAATATTAAATGAAAGCACTGCTATTTTTGCTGAACGTCGTATGGATTCATCGATAAAAACAGCATTAGCAGGACATTCAGTAGACGAAGTTTAAAAACTTTTAGGAGCTAAGAAAATGGCGAAAATTATATTCCTTCCTAACGAAGACTTATGCCCAGATGGTGCAGTTGTTGAAGCAGAAAAGGGAGAAAGTGTACTTAACGTTGCGCTACGTAGTGATATTGGTGTAGAACACGCCTGTGAAAAAGTATGTGCTTGTACCACTTGTCATATGATCATTCGTGAAGGTTTTGATTCAATTGCTGAATCAGATGAACTTGAAGATGACATGCTTGACAGAGCTTGGGGATTAGAGCCAGAATCTCGTTTAGGTTGTCAAGCGTTGGTTGGAGATGAAGACTTAGTTGTTGAAATTCCAAAGTACACGGTGAATATGGTGTCTGAAAACCACTAGTTTATTGCTATAGATATTTATTTTAAAGGGCAATAACATGTTAATGTTATTGCCTTTTTTGATCACGGCTAAGATATGATTGGATATTTATATCTTGAGAGTTTATTTAACTTTCAACAAGAATGATTAAGCGTTATTTTGTCTAGGTCAATAGACAGCAGATTAAAAATTTGTTCTACTTGGAACCGATATTTGCGCAATAAAATGCTTAATAATCGTAGATATATATTTTATAAATAACTTTAGGCTTCATAAATTTGTCCGAACTATCTAAATCACAAACGATAAAAAGTTTAACCATTACTAACCAGTTTGCTACGGATATCTTGTTATTAAATACCCCAAGTGAAATTTGGCAATATTTAGCACAAAATATTGTTGAAAAGCTCGGTTTTGACGATGCCGTTATTTATACTTTAGATGCTGGTGGGCAGACCTTAAGTCGAATGTCAGGCTTTGAAAAGAAAACGTCTATCAATAATGATAAAAGTAGTGATATCCAAATAAGAGATACAACATCTAACTCGATAGTCATCCCATTCAATCAAGGTGTTATTGGCAAGGTTGCCGCTACTAAAAAACCAATATTAGTTAAAGATACGCGAGAATTTGAAAGTTATATTGTTGATGATGAAACTACCCTATCAGAGTTAGCCGTACCTATTTTATTTAAACAGCAATTATTAGGTGTCATTGATTCTGAACATAAAAGTATTAATTTTTATACTGAATATCACCTAAGAACGCTGACAGCGTTAGCGACAATAACCGCGATGAAAATATCTCAAATCATTAGGGTTGATGGTTTGGAAGAAGTTATTGAAAATTTAGAATATGCCAATAAAATTCAAGATGCACTCTTTGAAATAGCTGAACTTATTTTTAAAACTAAAAGTATTGATGAATTTTATCAATACTTACATCAATGTATTGGTCGCCTTACCCTAGCAAAAAACTTTTTTGTTGCATTGTTAAAAGACGATGGCAAAAGGATCGACTTTCCTTATGCTATTGATGAGTTTGACAGTGCCTCTAATTTCACAAGCATAAACATCGATCCTAATTTCTTAAGTATTACTGGTTATGCGCTAGCTAAAGACCAACCTTTTCTTTTTTACGAAAAAGACATTCAAAAGATGCTTAATGAAAAAGCAATCTATATACGCGGTAGTATCCCCAAAGCTTGGTTGGGGGTACCATTTGGGAGCGGTATAAATAAAGGGATTGTGGTTGTACAAAGTTATAGTACCGAGTTTTTATTTCAAGAAAAAGACAAACAATTACTCATGTTTGTTGCAAAACATATTAATAATGCTATTGAAAGAATGGAGGCTAAGCAAAAGTTACAGTTTTTAGCCTTACATGATCCATTAACTAACTTACCGAACCGTTCGTTATTCAAAGATAGGATCCAACATGCGTTCTTGCATTGCCAAAATAATCGTCACGACAATATAGCAATACTCTTTATTGACGTGGACAGGTTTAAAAAAATTAACGACACTTATGGTCACCATGTTGGCGATAAGTTACTGGTTGCTATTGTAAAGTCAATAACAACAACGTTAAGAAACACTGATACACTGGCTCGTTTAGGTGGTGATGAATTCGCCATATTACTTGATGGTAATATTGATTATGAGACCATTTGTCGGATAACTGAAAGTATTCTTGCGGTTATGGCCGCGGCTTTTAATATTGATGGCTTGAATATTTCCAGTAGTGTAAGTATTGGTATAGCAACCTATAGCAATACGAGTGAAAGCGCAGAACAGTTATTGATTGATGCGGACCATGCTATGTACCAAGCAAAGTTGAAAGGTCGCAACCAATATGTGTTTTTTGAAGCACTTGAAGAACAAAATAAATTAATTAATGTGAAAGTCGAGTATGATTTTGATAATGCAGTAAAAAATCAAGAGTTTATTGGTAATTATCAACCGTTGATTGATTTTGATACGGGAGATATTATTGGTGCTGAAATTTTAGTACGTTGGCAACACCCTAAATTAGGGCTTTTGTATCCAGATTTTTTTATTCCTATTTTAGAAAAATCTGGTCAAATAGTTCAACTTGATCTCTATATGCTAAAGCTCGCTATGAGTAAACTCAACCTTTGGGCTCCTTGGCTACCTAAAGTATTTAAGCTGAGTGTTAATGTATCAACATCAGGCTTTGCGTCACAAGATTTTATTCATTATTTGCAATCGCAACATCATCTCTCTGCAGTTACCACCGAACGGTTGTGTGTAGAAATTACTGAAGAAAGTTTAATTTTAAATATTGATGCAGTGAAAAGACATTTAGATATTTTAAAAAATCTTCGCATACCAGTCGCCTTGGATGACTTTGGTACAGGTTTTTCATCGCTAAGTTACTTACATCAATTTTCCTTAGATTATTTAAAAATAGACAAAAGCTTTGTTGATGACTTGAATGAAGTGAGCAATAAAGTCTTAATATTGGACGCTGTGGTTAATTTAGCCAAATCATTGAAGATTAAAACGACAGCGGAAGGTATTGAGACCGAAGAACAATACCAAAAGCTTAAAGAAATTGGCTGTGATGTTGCCCAAGGGTATCATATTGCAAAACCGATGCTTGATACGGACTTTAAACTTTTCTTCTTAAATTGGGAGGGGAATGTTAAATGGATGGCAGCAACAGCCCGATAACTTTCACGCAACCCACTAATATAATCTTAACGTCACACCGTACCTGCATCTCAATTTGCGCTTTGTGGTTTACCCACTGGGTAAAGCTGTTTCGCTATACATCGCGTGCCTAGTCTTTGAAGGATGATAGTACCTATTATTGCCAGCTTTGAAAAAAAGTAGATAGACAGACCATGGAGCAGGGAGAATAAGGGCTTTTTTATTTCAGCCTCTAAAGATGAACCTTTGATTTTGGTGGGTACTCCCGCTATAAAACTAAAGATTAGTCTCTGCCTCTTGAAGAACGGTAACCTATAACGTAGTATTAACGCCGATTTAGGTGTCTAAGTTACTGTTAATTTATGTTTTTCGCATATTAATCGTAACTGCTATAGATGAAACGTGAAACGGGTGAAATACCCGTACTGCCCCCGCAACGGTAACTGTGAGCAGCAACAAAACCACTGTATTCAATCATTATTTAGATAATTAGAATAGTGAAAATATGGGAAGGTGTTGCATATGCTATGACCAGGAGTCCGGAGACCGGCCTATTTTATAGTTGTTATAAAACAACTATTGCTCGACAACTGCGGTGGGCGGTAATTCAGAGAAGCGTACACGGCCTGAATTATTGCTTGACGATCGAATGATTTTTATTGGTTTTTCTAAGAATTAATAATTTATTGTCCGATTATCACCGTATACCGACTTTGATTTCCTACACCGTTAAAACTCTATTTGTTTTAAACAACGGAATCGTTATGAAATCAATCAATCTCAAATCTCCTATCAGTTTACTCATTGCTATTTTTGCAACATTAACCTTGCTGATGCTTGCAACTCGCACACATCATTTCGCGAGTTTAAACCATTTACCTAGTGCATCAATTGCTATATTTTTTCTAGCCGGTATGTACTTACGTAATATCAAAATGTTTTGGTTTTTCTATATTCTAACGGTAACCGTCGATCTCGCTTCGTCTTATTATCGTGGTCAATTTGGTGATTGTATTACCACCTCTTACCCTGCATTAGTATTGAGTTACGCTGCTATGTTTACTGCTGGCTTTTATACTCGACCTAATTGGCAACAAAGTGTTTGGCAAGTCAATATTATAAAAGTGGCTTTGGCTATGTTTATTGCGAGTTCAATTGCTTTCTTTATTTCAAATGGTAGTTATTACGCGTTTTCAGGTAAATTCCCTGTTTTGTCATGGGCAGAATATGCAACACGTGTCGACAAGTATTATGTTAAGTCTATTTCAAACCCTATTTTTTATGTTGTTTCTGCTATGGTCATCGATTTTACTTTGAGTTATTTTTTCAAGGAAAAATCAATAAACGCTAATACACACGTAAATGGTCGATTGTAGTTTCGCCTCAAAATGAAAAGCAATAATGACAAATATAATCGACAACCAACACGATAAAAATAATTAAATAGAAGAGACAATTAATGGCGTTATCTAATAAAAAGACACTCCCATTTAAAGATAAGTCCGAGTATAAAAAAGGCAGTGGTGTTATGTGTTCAGCACTCATTATTGCTGCACCGCATTCTGGCTCTGGAAAAACAACAGTCACAGCTGCGCTTGCCCGTTATCACCGTAATCAAGGCCGTAAAGTAACAGTATTTAAAGTCGGGCCAGATTTTATTGACCCGATGATATTACGTAAAGCCAGTGGCGAATTAGTTTATCAATTAGATCTATGGTTAGTCGGTGAGCAGGGTTGCCAAGCGCTACTTTATCGTGCAGCGCAAGACTCAGATCTGATTTTAATCGAAGGCGTGATGGGATTGTTTGATGGCACCCCTAGTAGTGCGGACTTAGCTCAACATTTTAACATCCCTGTTTTGGGTGTTATTGATGCTAAGGCAATGGCTCAAACTTTTGCCGCAGTGGCTTTTGGTTTAGCTAAATTTAGAGAAAACTTACCCTTTTCTGGTGTTATTGGTAATCGAGTAAATTCAGATCGACATGCTGAAATGCTCAGTAGTAACTTGCCAAGTGAATTACGCTTTTATGGCCGTATCCCAAAAGATGAAACGATAACTTTGCCAGAGCGGCATCTAGGTTTAGTGCAGGCGCAAGAACTCGTTGATATTGATGAACAACTCAATCAAGCAGCTAGTCATATAGCGAATACGGGACTGACCGATTTACCTGAAAAAGTTGAATTTTTTACGCGAGAAAAAGACAGTTTAAAAAATGTTATCCATCAAGCATTGTTAGGTACCCGTGTCATAATTGTTCGAGATAGCGCTTTTAGTTTTATTTATGCGGCGAATATTGCTTTTTTAGCACAAGCGGGTGCAGAACTTATTTATTGTTCTGCACTTACCGATACTCACTTACCTGACGGTGATGTGTTGTATATTCCGGGTGGCTATCCAGAATTATATGCTGAGCAGTTAATGAACAATGTCACTTTTATTAATGAGGTGAGAGATTTCGCTTCAAGCAATAAGCCCATAATTGCAGAGTGTGGCGGCATGTTATATTTGCTGGATAAGCTTACCGATATGTCTGGTCAACAATTCTCTATGGTTGGATTAATGCCAGGCAAGGCGACGATGCAGAAACAACTTGCCGCAATTGGTTCACAGTGGGTCGACTTACCATCATTTAATAAAGGTGAAGATACCTCTGATAATGTAAGTACAAGCAGTAATATAATGCGTGGGCACAGTTTCCATTACTCATCCGCAGAAATTGATTTAGAACCAAGTTGCCAAACTATCCATCATCCAAGTGGACGCGTTGGTGAGTTGGTTTATCTGCATAACAATATTATTGCTTCATATATGCACTGGTATCTTCCTAGTAATCCTAGCTTAGCATTACGTATATTTAATAAAACGCACTTTTTCTAGTACAAAATTAGGCCCATTAATGGGGGAGAGATTATCGATTAGCCAAGTGCTGAGAAAAAAATGGAGCATTTATAAGTACGGGTGAATGGTTGGTTAGTATTAAAAACTCACGGTAACTAAAACAAAAAAGTGGCTATTGTTTACTATAATTATCCTCTCGGTCTACAGAATATTGGCGCGGATATCTTAGATTTACAGCAATCATGGCGGCACTAAATCCTAATTAGGGTAATATTTTTAGATGAATCAGTTAGAGTACTAACAGATAAGCTATCTTCAGCGAAAATCCAGCCGTTTAATTCTATAGATAAAGAACTAACCTCAACACCTGAAGCATTGAAAAATAAACTAAAAAACCAAGAAGGTTATCAGTCAATGGGCCAAGTTTATCGCGATCCTGAAACAGGTAAGTTAATATTGAGCAGTAATGAATAGCGCAATTAATAGCGTAATGATTAAATAGAATGAGAATATTATGAGTGATGTGAATAAAGACGCTGAAAAAGCAGCTGCGAAAGAACAAAAACATATTGAACGCCAAAAGAAAATTAAAGCCAATGTTGATGAACGAATTGCTCAAGCGACAGAAGAGCGCGGTGTTTTTGTTGTTATAACCGGTAATGGCAAAGGCAAAAGTACTTCTGGTTTTGGTACCGTATTACGCGCTATTGGTCATGGGCAAAAAGCGGGTGTTGTACAATTCATTAAAGGCAGTAAGTGGGAATGCGGCGAAATGAATATTTTAAAGCAATTCTCGGTTCAGCATCATGTGATGGGCACGGGGTTTACTTGGGAAACGCAAAGTACTGAAACTGATTTAGCCGCAGCAAAAGTTGCATGGCAAAGAAGTAAAGAAATGCTCAGTGACGAAACACTTGATATTGTTTTACTCGATGAAATGACTTACATGGTGAAATATGGCTATATTGAGTTAGACGAAATTATCGAGGCGTTAAATAATCGCCCTAAAATGCAGCACGTATTAATTACCGGCCGTGCCTGTCATCGTCGGTTAATTGAATTGGCAGATACGGTATCAGAAGTACAACCAATCAAACATGCTTTTAAAGCGGGAGTTAAAGCACAAAAAGGACTTGATTGGTGATCGTTAGCAGATTGATTAAGTCAGTAAAGTTATATTATTGGTGCTACAACGTGGCTTGACTCATATTTACCCTGAGAGGGAAAACTAGCTGTCATATCTTTAGAGTTTTCAATCTCATATTGACGCCATTAGTGACTAAATGGAAACATTGAGTCACTATTTACGTACTTAATACATTATTAATATTCATATACTATTATTAACAATAAAATCACCGCACAGTATTGATGAATATCGGAATTAAAATGAGAAATACGATAAACCACTATGGTTGGGGCACTATTATTTTACACTGGCTAGTTGCCATAACCGTTGTCGGACTCTTTACATTAGGCTACTGGATGGTAGATCTGGGGTATTATGATCCTTGGTATAAGCAAGGCCCCGATCTTCATAAAAGTATAGGGATCCTTTTGTTTTTAGTCATGGTTGTCCGTACTATCTTACGTCTTGTTCAAGTAAAGCCACAGGCCATTGAAACTCATACTGACATAGAAAAAAAATTAGGCCGTTTAGTGCATATTTTTTTGTATGGCGCGCTATTTATTCTAATGATCAGTGGCTATTTAATTTCAACAGCTGATGGACGTGCCATAGAGGTGTTTGAATTAATATCGGTAATAAGTTTTGGTGAGCTATTTACTGACCAAGAAGATCTTTCTGGCATGGTACATAAATATCTTGCTTACGTACTAATATCCGTAGTTGTTTTGCATGCATTAGCTGCACTGAAACATCACTTTATCGATAAAGATACAACGCTAAAAAGAATGCTTGGATATCGATCGGATAAACAATAAATAGACTTAACTAAAACATTCAACTCAACTATTTTAAAAGGGATCACATGAAAAAATTATTACTTGCGTCAACACTTTCAGCATTACTTTTTGCACCCGCTTTTACGTCAACTGCCAATGCAGCAGATTATGTCGTAGACTATAAAGGCGCTCATGCCTCAGTAAACTTTAAGATTCAACATTTAGGTTATAGCTGGTTAACGGGGCGTTTTGATAAATTTAGCGGCAGTTTTAGTTATGATGCTGCGGATCTATCTTCAGCTAAAATTGAAATGTTCGTCGATACAAACAGTTTAAACACCAATCATGCTGAACGTGATAAGCATGTACGTAGCGATGATTTTCTTGATGTCGACAAGTTTGGAAGTGCAAAGTTTATTAGCACTAGCATTACTGATAAAGGTCAAAATAAATTAGCCATTAACGGGACTTTAACCTTACACGGTGTTAGTAAAGACATTATTATTGACGCGATAAAAATTGGCGAGGGTAAAGATCCTTGGGGTGGTTACCGTGTTGGCTTTAGCGGTACAACAAAAATTGGTTTAGCTGATTTTGGTATTCCAGACACGTTAGGGCCTGCTTCATCACATGTTGAATTAGAATTACATATAGAAGGCATCAGAAAATAGTGATTGGTTAAACGTCTGACCGATGTTTTTATTTTTAAATTTTATTAGATAATCATATTAATTGACTTCATATGTATAAAGCCAGCATCAATGCTGGCTTTATTTTTATAAAATCACAGTGACTTCATCGGTGATCTTTACAAACAGTGATGGTTTTATTGTGCTTATTCATATTTTATTGAAAAATAATAAAAGAAGATTTTATGGAAAGTCTTATGATTAATAAATTAACTTACCTTTTTAAATTGTTTTTGGTAAAAAAAACCTTGAACAAAATCAACATTCAACTGTTTTGCGAAGCGTAAATCTTCTGCGGTTTCTACGCCTTCTAAGATAACCTTTTTACCGGTATTTCGTGCATAGTTGATCATCGACTCAACGAGTAACATAAAGTTACGGTTAGACCTATTAGTGACGACATATCTGTCAAGTTTGATATATTCAACAAGTTGAATAACAGCCATCGACACCATTGATTGTGGATTACAGAGATCGTCGATAGCGGTATGAATGTTATTTTTTGATAGATTATCAATCATCGCTAAGCTCATAATAGCATCGTTTATTTCTGAATTTTCGATGAGCTCAACAATGATTTTAGATTTTTGAAAACCTTTAAATAATTTCAAAAATGGATTGTCATCTTTTAAAGTCCCCGTTGAAAAATAAGAGTCTTGGTCTAAATTAACAAAAATGTCTACCTTATTGGGAGCATAGGCGAGTTGTAATTTTTTTTGTTGGTATTCTACTTGAAACAAACTGAGTGGACTGTCATGTAAAGAAGAATAAACAAGATCAGGTCGTATCGCTGAGTTATCTTTAGTGAAAAACCGTGATAAACATTCATAGGCATATATTTCTTGGCTTTTGATGCAAACAATAGGCTGATATTCAACACCATAACGCTGACTTTCCATCAGATCTATCAAAGTGGAGGGTGAAAGATGAGTTTTAGTTTTCATAAATGATCAGGTTGCCATAGGACTAACCTGTCCTACAGCTTAAATATAATTGCATTGTAAATGATAATCATTATCATGTGAAGTCATTGGTTATATTGCTAAGATGATTATAAAATTAGTAATAAAGGCGTATATAAATTTAGCAAAAATGGCTTTTAGCTGTTAGAATTCGCGCGAATTTTTAATGGCTGAGCATTCGGCACTCACATTTAATAAAGGTGCATATTATGTCTAAATTTTTCTATCGAGGAACTCCTGATGTTATGGGGACTCACGGAACTGCAGGTTACAAACCTAATCGTGATATTAAGCTTGGTAGCGCAGCAAAGCCGTTAACGCTTGTTGTTACATCAAAAGAAAGACAAGAAGAAATTTTAGTTATTGTTGCAGAGCATAATTTTATTGCCAATATTGAAATTAATGCTGACGAAAAGGAAAACATAGTTGAGCTTGAAGCGGTGCTAAATACGCCTAAAACGCAACGTTTTGATAAAACACCAAGCAGAAACGATCCTTGTTCTTGTGGAAGTACAAAAAAATATAAAAAGTGCTGTGGATAAATAGCTCACCCCCATAAATAAACGAAGGCTAAGGAGATATTCCTTAGCCTTTTTTATTGATACAATTATGGTAAAAATAGTTAAATTGACAGATACTTAACTATCAATCGGAGTAAGCAGGAGAGGATAATTAAGTGAAAAAAATCAGTTTAACGCAAGATGAAAATTTATCATTTAAAGTTAACCAGCAATTATCACAACAAGAATCACAACGTTTTGACCTCTATTTTTCAATCCCCGAAGAAATGGGGATTAATGCCATCACTCTCAGTGAAGAAAATTACTTCCATAGCAGTATCAGAAGTCATAGTGCTTACTTTTCTCGTCAAGTGCATCTTCCCTTAGTCAGAAGCCGATTTATTAGCCAAAAAAAAGGTGAAAAGGGCGATTACCGCAGTAACTTAAATTTATTCTCATACCAATTCAGAATAGCACTCGAAACAGATATTAAGCAGGCATTACAAGAAGACGATATTGAAATATTTTATCAATCTGCGCTCGAACTTGTTGATCAAACACAAAATCTGTTAAAGAAACTACGCCGATATACCCCATTAGATCCAAAATTAAGCTCTTACTTTGAAAATGTTGACAACTATTTAAGTTGGCATACCGAGCAGTCATTTCTTAATTTATTGGCTAATGGACCAAAAAGCTCTGATTATTCTGAGTCACGAGAGTCCTTATTCGAGTTATGTCGCCAAGAAAATAACTATCGAAAGCAGCAGCAATATAATTCAAAAATCACCCTCGCGGACCCTAACCGCATCACTAATAAAATGCGGTTATTACAACGTTTAAGTGAGTTTGGTGTTGTATTTAAGAGAACGACACATGATTTAGATGACAATTTAAAACGTTTAGTTCGTGGCAGTATTACCACCGTTGTCATGGCATTTGTTATGTCTATTGTGCTAAATGCTCGGTCAGCTTTCACAGAAGTAACCTTAGTATTGATCACCTTCTTAGGGGTGATTTATGGTATCCGTGAAATTTTTAAAGATGATCTAACACGTTATATTTGGCGAAAAATTCAACGTGGTCGCCCAAAATGGCAGCACGTGTTTACCGATAGCTTATCAAAAAATAAAATGTCTATGCAAACGTTATGGCTTGATTATATAGATAAAAAAGATTTACCCAATATTGTCGACAAGCACTTTCAAAAGCGCCGTCAACAAAATAAGCAAGCGGCGCAGTTATTACATTTTCGCTGTGACTCAAAAGTTCTGGCAAAAGAGTTTATGCCTGGCTTTAAAGAAATACAGCACCAAGTTTTTTTCAACTTAACACCGTTTGTACGTTTTTTGAAAAAAGGTGAAGGCCGCTTGTATGCACTTGATGGTAGTAAAATATCGAATCAAAGTGTTGAGCGGCGCTATCAAATAAATTTAGCCGTAGTGCAAGAACAAAAAGTAGTGGGCAGCCAAACTCAACAATATGTTCAACGCTTTAAAATAACATTAAACCGCTCTAAAATTATTAACATTGAAGGGATGAAATCAGAACAAAATTATGAAGGGGCTTAATAGTAGTGCTGATAATAAGGGCTCACCTACAAAAGAGATACCTTGTAGATGAGCCATCAGAGTTTAACATTATTGACTGATCATTAACTAGACGACCGATTTATCCGCCTTATATACATCAAAATTAATGTTATCTAACCTAATAGTTTTTAACATGCCACCTATACCCAAAAAAGCGATAACTTGGAAATAGATACTGTTAATAATAATTTCTAAATACCCTAATTGATAAAAATCGACAGCAGAGTTTGCTATTAAAAATAGACTTAAAAACATACTTACTGAAACCATAGATTGTAAAGAGAATTCAGTTTGTTGGCTTCGGTCTTTTACTGCTTGGTATGGGTCTAAACGCTTCCCCGTTAAATGCCAAATGGTTAAACCTATAAATAAGGCGTGTACTAAGCTAAGCGCCAATATTTTAATCATTATGTCATGAGTGAATATGAAGTCATTCACGTATAAGTCAAATAATATATAAGCAAGTACTAAGACTATCGCTGATATCACGGCTATCGGGGATACATAATCAAATAGCTTCCGCGGTGCTAAACCGGCTGAACGACTGGTACTTATATTGGCTTTCCTCATCAATTTGAACTGACGGCAGCCTGAGATTTCTAAGAGCATAAATGGAATGAACTGTACCATACCAAACATTAAAGGCAGGCTTTCGGCAAACTTTTGGTTGCTATCATATTCGGTCGACATAAGCGCATAAACTCCCATCAGCGCTAGACCCGCAAAGAATATTATTTGATTGAGTAACTTATAGCGAGCTTTAGCCGCAATGACTTTTTCGGTAGATTCAGGATAAAGCTTTGGGTAGTCCTCAGGCGGAAATTTTTTTAAAACGCCCTCAATTCGGTTGATAATTTGTTTAGGGTAGTAATATGAAATGAGTATAATCTGGCTTAAAAATAAAGCGTAAAATAAAATGTTAATTGACATTTTCTTCTCCTTAATTGTTTTTACTGTTCATTGCACTGCTAAATGCAATACGTATTTCTGAGTCGGTAACGCCAGCTTTTTTACATGCTGAAATTGCGAAGTTCAACTGGGCTATAACGTCAGCATTTAAATCCATTTTGCTATTTATTAGCGCTTCAGGATGAACAAATGTCCCCCGATAACCTCTGCTTTGAATGACTAAGTCGCGCTCCAATAACTTATAAGCTTTAGCAACCGTCTTACTATTGAGCTCTAAATCATTCGCTAGCTGCCTAATAGAAGGCAGCGAGTCACCTGGTTTAATTTTACTCTCGATGATTGCTGCCTTTATTTGCTCAACGAGTTGAGTAAATAAAGGTATTGGATCTTCTATATCAATGGTAATTTCCATATTTTCTTTGTGCTCCAGTTGTTCCGTGTGTGGTAATGGTACAACTATTCCATTGTTCAGTACAAGAATAATTCGAGTGTTTTTTGATTATTAAAATTGAAAAAGAGACTCTAAATTGATTTTTACAAATATAATCAAGGGATTATAAATAAATTGAGGGTTTAATTATTTAATGATGAGGGGAGATATTAGCGTTAAAGCCTGAATTTACCAATAAATTCAGGCTTTAGTTTATTCTTAAACAGTATTACTTAACTTCTTCACCTGCCGCTTGTTTATCGGCATGATAACTTGAGCGTACAAGAGGTCCACAGGCGGCGTGTTCAAAGCCCATCTTAATCGCTTCAGCTTGATACATATCAAAAACATCTGGATGTACGTAGCGCTCTACAGGTAAATGATGTTTACTGGGTTGCAAGTATTGACCAATAGTTAACATCGTTACACCATGGCTACGTAAGTCACGCATTACTTGTAAAATCTCTTCATCAGTTTCACCTAAACCAACCATTAAGCCTGATTTTGTTGGTACTTTTGGATTAGCCTCTCCAAATTTTTTCAGCAAGTCTAATGACCACTGATAGTTTGCACCCGGACGTGCTTTTGTATATAAGCGTGGCGCAGTTTCTAAGTTATGATTAAATACATGTGGTGGTTTGGCATTCAAAATTTCTAATGCACGGTCCATGCGACCACGAAAGTCAGGGACTAAAATTTCCACTTTAGTATTTGGAGCATGTATGGCTATTTCACTAATACAATCAGCAAACTGTTGAGCGCCACCATCACGTAAATCATCACGGTCAACCGAGGTGATCACTACGTATTTTAGCTTCATGTCTTTAAGTGTTAATGCTAGCTTTTGAGCTTCATCAACTTTAGGTTTTAAAGGTCGACCATGGCCAACATCACAAAATGGACAGCGACGTGTACAGATGTCGCCTAAAATCATAAAGGTTGCGGTTCCGTGATTAAAACATTCCGATAAGTTTGGGCAAGAGGCTTCTTCACATACCGAGTGTAAGTCATGCTTGCGTAGTGCAGCTTTTATACTGTCGATTCGGTCTGTTGTACGAGGCAGCTTAATACGTAACCATTTTGGCTTTCTCAGCATGGTTTCACGCTCTGAAGGCACAATTTGAATGGGGATATGCGCCATTTTTTCAGCATCGCGCATTTTTGTGCCAGGGATAACTCGAGTTGTTTTAGTGGTCATTGATTTCGTCCCAACCAGTTTTATAACTGATGTTATTGGTATTTAATAATTTAGCGAGGTGTCCCACTAAGGATTCACCTGCTTGAGCTGTATCTGTTAATTGACTGATATCGGCTGTTTGCACCATTTCAAGCCCCTGGTAACCGCAAGGGTTTATTCGAAGAAATGGCGATAAGTCCATATTTACATTCAGTGCTAGGCCGTGAAAAGAGCAGCCCTTGCGAACTCTTAAACCCAAGGACGCTATTTTCTTTTCATCGACGTAAACGCCGGGCGCATCAGGTTTGGCTTTTGCGATAATATTAAAATCGGCTAATGCGGCAATTAACCCATCTTCAAGTAAGGTGACAAGATCACGGACACCCATTTTTCTGCGACGTAAATTAATCATAAAATAGATAACTTGTTGACCAGGACCGTGATAAGTCACTTGTCCACCACGATCCACTTTGACAACTTCAATATCGCCGGGCATGAGTAGGTGCTCTTCTTTACCTGCTTGGCCTTGTGTAAAAACAGCAGGGTGCTCTACTAACCAAAGTTCGTCTTGAGTTGTGTCGTTGCGATCATCAGTGAATTTTTGCATCGCTTGCCAAACGGTGGTGTAGTCCATAGTGGCAAGTTGTCGAATGATTAACGAATTTTTCAAGTTTATACTTCACTTAATTCTATTGATATGGATTATATCCAAATAATAATAGGAATACACCGGATAAATACTAAGGTTATTATCGTTACACTAAAAGTTTAAATGTTGCTATAAAACGTAGCGAACTATTTCAATAGCCGTTAGTTTTGTGTAAATAGTTTCGATATGCTCTTTACTTGTTACCGTTACAGCGATGGAAAGAGATTGATAAGTTCCTTTTGAACTGGCTTTAATTTTAGGGGAATAATCACCAGGTGCATGCTTTTGTAGCTCATTAATCACTAAATCAGGCAATTCGTCGCAAGCAACGCCCATCACTTTAAAGTTAAGTACGGTTGGAAATTCTAATAATTCATCAAACTTGGTTTTCATGTTTACTCTCTAAAATAATACTGTGAAACTCATTTCACTAAACTATTGACCAATTGCGCGGCTAAATAATGCTAAGAGCGTATTCTTTTCAATGGCAATAACAAGCTATTAGTCAATTAAGCGCTTCGTGCAAATTTATTTTTTATTACACCTAATAAGCGCATCAATTTAATGAGACCTTTATCTCTGGGTACATAGTCGATATTGGGGCATTTTATCATTATTTAAATAGAATGTGATCATTGTATTGATGGCTTTTATTAACATTATGATATTGATAATAAAAAAACTCGGCAGCAGCCGAGTTTTATAAGAAAGGAGTTTATATTTCTTAATTAGTTAACGAATTGTAGTTTTACATAATCGACTAACTTACTAAACAGACCACCTTCATTGACTTCTTGCAAAGTGACTAAGGGGTATTCTGCGATGTCTTCACCTTCTAATCGTAAAAATAATTTTCCAACAACGGTACCTTTAGCTAAAGGAGCTTCTAATTGCTGATCTAGCTCAAAACTTGCGGCTAGATTTTTTCGCTGTCCGCGAGGAATAGTGATAGGTGTATCAAGTGATATACCTAAATCCACTTCTTTTACATCGCCCATCCATATGCGGTTGGTAGCAAATTTTTCACCGGCTTTATAAGGGGTGTAGGTTTCAAAGAAACGGAAACCATAATTAAGTAGCTTCTTACTTTCAACTTTTCTCGCACGCTCACTATCGGTACCCATTACCACACTCACTAAGCGCATTCCGCCTTTAGTGGCTGAAGAAACTAAGCTGTAACCTGCCTGTGAAGTATGACCTGTTTTTAAACCGTCAACATTCATGCTTTTATCCCATAATAAATTATTACGGTTGTATTGTTTAATATTGTTATAGCTAAAGGTTTTTTGGCTATAAATTTTATATTCTTCTGGAACATCACGAATAAGTGCCATAGCAAGTGTTGCCATATCGCGAGGTGTTGTTTTATGCTCTTGGCTATCTAGCCCGTGGCTATTTTCAAAGTAGCTACTGTTCATGCCTAGTTGTTCAGCATGACCATTCATTAATTGAGCAAAGGCATCTTCACTACCGGCAATGTGTTCTGCCATAGCGACACAAGCATCATTACCTGAAGCAACAATAATACCTTGATTGAGTAATTCTACTGAAACTTCTGTACCTACCTCAATAAACATAAGTGACGACCCAGGGAAATTTTTAGCCCAAGCTTTTTCACTAATTTTTACTAAGTCACTGTTATTGATATTGCCACTGTCTAATTCTTTACCAATGATATAACTTGTCATCATTTTGGTTAAACTGGCAGGTGCTAGCAATGCATCGGCATTACCTTGAGCAAGAACTTTACCTGTGGTGAAGTCGATTAAAATATGACCTTTTGCTTTTACTTCTGGTGGTGATGGGATGATAGTTAATGCTTGAGAAAAAGAAGAAACTGTTAAAGCAAAGGCACCGAAAAGGCAGAGAAGTTTTTTTGAAGTTTTAGCTGTTTTTTTAGCTAATGGGTAAGTCATAATATTCCTACGAAACTGAATGATAAAAGGAGAATTTTTCAGCAGTATACCATCTTTATTACTGATTACTATCTTGGTATTGTGGCAAATTGTTACGAATAACTATTTCAAGCTAAATGCATTGGGATAGGCTGATTTTTTTAAGCTTGTTAGGATGGTATTTAATGCTTCCACATCAGTAAATGGCCCCATTTGTACACGGAAAATATCATTGTTCTTTGGGATAATAGTATTGACTTGATACAAATTTTGCAGGGCTTGTGCTGTTTTATTGGCAAGTTGCTCATTTTTAGTGGCAAAAACTTGAATATATTTACGCTGAACACTATCTGCGGTGGGCGTTTCATCCGCTGGAATTACCTGTTTTTCTTCAGGTAATGAAAAATCGGTAATAGCGGTGATCGTTACATTCGCTACGCCTGTTTTCATCATACCGAGTTTATAAGCCGCGCTGTACGATAAATCAACAATACGGTTTTGATGAAACGGTCCACGGTCATTGACCCTAACAATAACGGAACGACTATTTGCGTTATTTGTTACTTTTAAATACGTGGGTAATGGTAAATTTTTATGTGCCGCACTCATCGCGTACATATTATAAATTTCACCATTTGACGTTAAATGACCATGGAACTTTTCTCCATACCAAGAGGCAATACCCGTTTGGCTGAAATTTTCAGCACTTTTTAATACTGAATAAGTTTTGCCGCGCACTTGATACTGGCTTCTATTGCCACCTCTACTATGGGCTTCTGCTCTTGGTGTTATATCAACAAGTTCACTTATCGTAGGGGTACGTGTTGGCTTACTATCACTTTTTTGTTGATAGCGCCCTGTATTCACACTACAAGCAGAGATCAGTGTTAATAGTATGATGAGTAAAATTATTTTTTTCACTGTCGATTTATCTTATGATGTTATCAATGAATTTAAGCAATAAAACGCTTATGAGTACTAATAGCCATTAGAATGCCAAAACCTGCCAGCAATGTCACCATCGATGTTCCGCCATAACTAATTAAAGGTAAGGGGACACCCACAACGGGCAATAAACCAGAAACCATGCCTATGTTTACAAAGACATAAACGAAAAAAGTTAAGGTAATACTACCGGCTAATAATTTTGTGAATGCGTGATCGGCATGTACAGCAATCCATAGACCCCGCATTACTATCATTAAATAAACACTAAGTAAGATTGATACACCAACAAAGCCAAATTCTTCACTAAATACGGCGAAAATAAAATCAGTGTGTCGTTCAGGTAAAAACTCTAACTGCGATTGTGTGCCCTGTAGCCAGCCTTTACCGTCAAAGCCACCAGAGCCTATCGCTATTTTCGATTGAATAATTTGATACCCTGAGCCTAAGGGATCTTGTTCAGGATTCAAAAAGGTTGTTACTCTCTGTTTTTGATAAGGTTTCATTAGGAAGAACCATAAAACAGGAATAAATGCTGAGACTAAACCTGCGCAAACACTGATCAGTTTCCAACTGGCACCGGCAAGAAATATCACAAAAATACCCGAACTTGCGATCAATAAAGAGGTGCCTAAATCAGGTTGCTTAGCAATTAATAATGTTGGGATTAAAACTAATATAAATGCCATTATTATTTTTGATATTTTGGCAGGTAAGTCGAACTGACTAACATACCAAGCGATCATTATAGGGACAATAAGCTTCATTATTTCTGAAGGTTGAAACTTCATAAAACCCAAATCTAACCAGCGCTGTGCACCTTTGCCAACATGACCAATTAATAATACGGCAACTAAAAGGAGTAAACCTAAAACAAATACAGGCACTGCCCACTTTTGATAAGCAAGAGGGGGAATTTGAGCAACAGTAAACATCACTAACAAGGCAATGCCTAAGCGAGTTATTTGACGATAAACAATCGCCATTTCTTGGCCACCTGCGCTATAAACAACAAATAAACCTAAAATCATTAACGCAACAATGCCCAGTAAAAGTGGTACATCAATGTGAATTCTTTGCCAAAAACTTCGAAGTTTTTGTTGATCATGCCCAATATTACGCACTAGTTACGCCCTGTCTTTTTGTCTATACCGTAAACATTGGTGTGTTGAGGGTGCTTGCTTTTATCTGTACTGATGATGTTTCTGTCACCAAAATATTGGTCCATTACTTGGCGTGCTACTGGCCCTGCGTTAGTGCCACCACCGCCTTCTAAAACATTTTCAACAACAACAGAAACCACTATTTCTGGGTTTTCATAGGGAGCAAAAGCAACGAACATTGCATTGTTTCGTTGTTTTTCTTTCGTCGATTCTGCATCATATTTTTCATCTTGTTTTTTTGAAATTAGCTGAGCCGTACCTGATTTCCCTGCCGCGTCATAATGAGTTCCTTGAAAGGCGGGATAGGCTCTTTGTGCGGTATTATGCATAGCATCAAGCACTAAATTCCAGTGTTTATTGTCTTTTAAAATAATCGGTGGTTTATCGTCATATTCTGTCATCTTAGTGATCATTTTAGTAACGATATTGACATCACCTCCCGTTTTAATAACCTCATCGGTGTTTGAACTTTCTTCTTGGATGTTTTCGCTGACTAGCTCCGCTGTTGAACGTAAAAAATGTGGAATTTTTATTTCACCTTTGTTCGCTAAAATAGAGATAGCTTGTGCTAACTGTAAAGGAGTTACTGTCCAGTACCCCTGTCCTATACCAATAGAAATGGTATCGCCGGTATACCAAGGTTTATTATAACGATTACGTTTAGTTTCCCTGCCAGGTAAAATAGCGCGGCTATCCTCGAATATGTCAACACCGGTATAATCACCAAAACCAAATTTTTCCATCATGTCGGTAATACTATCTATACCTAATTTATAGGCTAAATTATAAAAATAGACGTTACAAGAATGCTCAATGGCTTTATTTAAATCAACCCAACCATGTCCTGGTGCCCACCAATCACGATATTTGTGCTCAAGACCTTTAAGCTGGAACCAGCCAGGGTCGTAAAAACGTGACGTTTGTGTGATAACATTTTCTTCTAAGCCAGTTAAGGCTAATAAAGGCTTAACTGTTGAAGCAGGAGGGTAACCTTGCACACTGCGATTAAGCAAAGGGCGATTGTTTTTGGGGTTAAGTAATTTACGATAATTTCTACTACTGATGCCATGAACAAATAAATTACCGTCGTAACTAGGGTTTGAATACATAGCGAGTATTTCACCACTGCGTGGATCCATCGCTACTACAGCACCTCGCTTACCTGCTAAGGCGCGTTTGGCTATCATTTGTAGTTCAATATCTATACTCAGAGTTAAATTTTGTCCTGAAATTGGCGGCGTGTAGTCAAGTGTTCTTATTACGCGCCCTTGATTATTTATTTCAACTTCTTGATGACCAATAGTGCCATGGAGTAATTTTTCATAATACTTTTCTAAACCTAGCTTACCTATGTTACGCGTTGCAGCGTAATCTTCTGCTAAATTTTGCTCGTCTAAGCGAATTGAGTCTTTACTGTTAATACGTGCAACATAGCCCAATGAATGTGTCGTCAAATCACCAAAAGGGTAGTAGCGCTTAAGGCGAGCATCAATAAAAAAGCCAGGGAATCGGTGTTGATTAACAGAAAAAAGAGCGACTTGTTGTGCGCTTAATCTTGAGTGGAGCTCTACGGGCTTAAAGCGTCGTTTACTTTTAAGGGCTTTAAAGAGCTTTTGTTGTTTTTCTTCGCTGATATCAAGTAATTCACTCACTTCAGCAATATGCTTTTCTAATTCAGTCGTTTGTTCAGCAATTATCTCTAATGAATATACGGGTTTGTTATCGGCAAGTAGAACACCATTTCGGTCGTAGATGAGTCCGCGGTTTGGTGCTACGGGCAGGAGTTTTATTCGGTTTGAATTAGACCTTGTTTGATATTTTTCGTAAGAATTAATCTCTAAATCGTAAATGTTACTGAATAAAATCAATAATAAAACGAGAATTCCGACAAATGCGATGAATGTTCTGCGGGCAAATAAATTAGCTTCAGCGGAATGGTTTCTAATAGCAACACGTTTGTTCGAAGCCATTATTATTCTCGGTGGTATGGGTGGTTATTATTAATACTCCACGCACGATATAAACTTTCGGCAACAACAATACGAACCATAGGGTGGGGTAAAGTCAGTGGAGATAAAGACCATTTTTGCTCTGAAGCTTTAATACACGCTGGCGCTAAACCTTCAGGACCTCCTATCAGTAAAGCAACATCGCGACTGTCTAATTGCCAACGCTTAAGTTGTTGGGCAAGTTGTGGGGTTGTCCACGGTTTACCTTCCACTTCAAGCGTAACAATTCGATTACCTTTGGGAATTGCGCTTAATAACAGTTCGCCTTCTTTTTCTAGAATACGAGCAATATCAGCATTTTTACCGCGTTTACCCGGCGGGATTTCTACTAAATGAAACGACATATCTCGAGGAAATCGACGACAATATTCGTTAAAGCCTTGAGTAACCCATGCTGGCATTTTATTGCCAACAGCATATAAGGTAAGCCGCATAATAGTTTAGTTTACCTTCACTACTCGTTTAGTTCCACAATTCTTCTAGCTGGTAACGGTCACGAATTTCGTCTGTCATAACGTGAACAATTACATTGCCTAAATCAACTAACGCCCATTCTCCAATGTCATTACCTTCAATGCCCAATGGTTCAAGACCTTTAGCACGACATTCGACAGCAACCGAGTGTGCAATAGATTTTACATGGCGATTTGAGTTACCAGAACAGACAACCATGTAATCAGCAAAACCTGATTTTTTGGCGATGTCTAAAATCGTGATATCACGACCTTTCATTTCTTCAATTTTTTCAATAACAAATGCCTTTAACGCTTCAACTTGCAAGGGGATTACTCTTAGTGTAAATAATAATGCGCTATAATATCATCATTTATTCTGCAGGTTAACTATCAAATTATTTTTGATAGAGTTTTTTTTCAATAATATAATCAAGTACACATTCTGCTAGCTGATTATTGTGAATTTTTTTGTCCAAAAGTTGTTGTCTTATTTCGCTCGAAGATATATTAAGCGACTGGTTTTGATGGAAAATAATGCCACCGGCAGCTTGTTGTTTTATTTCGTTCAGATCATTTACTTGATGCTTTTTTAATAATTGCTGAGTAGCGATATTAATTTGATTTAATTGATAACCAGGACGAATATTTACCACAATATGGCACAAAGAAAGAATAGTTTGCCATTGATACCACTGCGTAAAATTAAGGAGTGAATCCATGCCGATTATAAAAAAGACTCTGCTATTAGGTCGCTCTTCTTTAATTTCTTGTAAGCTCGTAACCGTATAAGAGGCGGTATGGCGTTTGAGTTCACGATTATCCAGTTGAAATAATGACTGTTGCTGGCAAATAAGTTCTACCATGGCGGCTCGGTGATGTGCACTGGTTGTGGTGGTGTTTTTATGAGGTGGTATATGAGCAGGGAGGAAAAAAAGCTGTTCGACATTAAGCCATTTTGCTGTTTCTTTTGCTGTTTCTACATGGCCATTGTGAATAGGGTCAAATGTTCCCCCCATAATAGCGATGTTTTTCTTATCTGTTGGCAGATGCTTATCCAAATTCATAATCAAGATTGAAGTTTTTTGTGGTTTGCCCATGATATAAGCTTATACAAACATCAGCCAATAATATAAAAGGGTTAAAATCACTACTGGTTTTACTGATTAAATCTGTTTGAGCTAAACGTGCTTGGGCTTGGTTAATATTGTCGCGGGTGATATGAGTCAGAGCGTACTGGTAAAGGGGCTTCTTTTTATCCCACACACGGTATTTTTTATAGATGCTATCAATGCTTTCACCCTGTTCTACTTGTTCCAACATCGCCGATAACTGGGTGATTTCTTTGTGAAGAAACCAAACAAGCTGGCCAACTGCTACTCCTTCATGTTGAAGCTGATCTAGCATGGCAACGCATTTGGTAAGGTTACCACTGAGTAAAGTGTCAACCACTTGAAAAGGGTTAAACTTTGCTTGTTTAATTAATAGTTTTTCTGCATCTTCAGCGGTGATCAGTTGAGAGCCAAAGAGTAATGAAAACTTTTGTAATTCTTGCTCTAAGGAGGGTAAGTTACCTTCAAATAACTCTATCATCAGCGGTATAACATCCTGATGAATAGTTAACTTGTGCTGTTTTATTTGTTGGTTTAGCCATTGTTGAAGTTGGCGACCTTCGATATCGTAAAGAGGTAAAAAGCAACCTAATTGTTCTAGCGTTTTAAACCACTTCCGCTTTTGACCTGCAGCATCGATTTTAGGACCATGAAAGATAAGTTGTACATCACGATGGAATTTTTCACTCAGCTTCAGTAATATTTTACTACCCGCTTCTGCTATTTTTCCCGTGACTAACTCTATTTCAATGATACGTTGTGTGGCAAACAAGCTCATTGCTTGATATTCTTCAACCAATATATTCCAGTCAAACTTGTCGTCTGCAGTTAGGCGGATCACTTCACTAAAGCCTTGTTGCTGACAATGTAGTTTTATGGTGTTTAAGCTGTCGTTTTTTTGCCAAGGTTCATCACCAAAAACTAACCACACAGGCTTAAAGCCTTGATTGAGTGTGTTAGCTAATTGGTTATGATAAATGCGCATTAGATTTTAATCGTAGAGAGGTCGCGTAAAATTTTATTAGCGGCTTGTTTACGCATTTCACTGACCATTAAGTCGAGTTCACGACTTTTAGCCAGGGCAACATTGGGGTCGTCTTGATAATCACGGTTAAGCTCAAACACGTAAGACCGAATATCGCTTTGTGAAAGCGCCAGTTGATAACGAACCGTATAAATTAATTCGTACTCAGCTACTTGCCCATTCGGAAAAACTGAGAGTGTACGACGATTTAAAGTGTCTTTTAACAGTTTAAGTTGTGGGACATTCTCGGCAGCGCTTGAAACTAACGTTATCTTATTTAAGCTCAGATGTTGTTTAACTTGGCGAGTAAGCTCGCCAAATTTATCTTCTGAAGTTAAATGTAAGGTTTGTAGTTGCGGTGACAATAAATAGTCACCGCGTAAAGTAAAGCCACAACTCGACAAAAACAAGGTTGATAAAGCAAAAGCAGCCATAACTATATGTGCTTTGTACTTTGTAATTGATCTATGCGTGTAGCTCATGTTTTTGACCTTTAGGCTATTAGTTAGCAACAATGTTTAAAAGTTTACCGGGTATGTAAATGACTTTACGTATCGTTTTGTCATCAATAAAACGGGTTACTGTTTCGTCGCCTAGGCCTAAAGCTTCAACTTCTTCTTTGCTTGCTGTTGCTGAAACGGTAATTTTTGCACGTACTTTTCCGTTAACTTGAACAATAATTAATTTTTCATCTTCAACTAAAGCACTTTCATCAACGATTGGCCAAGACGCTTCTTCAATTGAGGCGTTATTGCTTTTATCATCGCCTAATGTTTTCCACACTTCGTGACACATGTGAGGCGTTATTGGCGTTAGCATAACGATCACGGCACGAACCGCTTCTTGCATGACGGCTCTGTCTTCAACACTGTCTAATTTAGCTTTCGATAAATGGTTCATTAATTCCATAATTGAAGCGATAGCGGTATTAAAGGTGTTTCTGCGGCCAATGTCGTCACTTACTTTTGCAATTGTTTTATGTAACTCACGGCGTAATGTTTTTTGCGCGCCATTCAAGGTTAATTCGCTTAACGCAGGAATGATGCCGTGCTCTTTGGCTTGTTCGCTAAAATCAAAGGCAAGTTTCCAAACACGTTTTAAGAAGCGATGTGCGCCTTCAACACCTGAGTCAGACCATTCTAACGTTTGCTCTGGCGGAGACGTAAACATAATGAATAAACGTACGGTATCTGCGCCATATTTACCGATAACCTCTTGTGGGTCGATGCCGTTGTTTTTAGACTTTGACATTTTGCTCATGCCTGCAGAAATAACAGGTTTGCCATCAAGCTTGCTAATCGCTGCAGTTACTGCGCCTTTTTCGTCACGCTCAACGTCTACATCAGTAGGTGAAATCCAATCTTGTCCGCCATTTTCCGCTTCACGATAATAAGTGTCAGCCAATACCATGCCTTGGCATAATAACTTTTTAAACGGTTCGTCACAGTTTACTAAACCTGCGTCACGTAATAATTTATGGAAAAAGCGTGCATACAATAAATGTAAAATAGCATGTTCAATACCACCAATGTATTGGTCAACAGGTAACCAATAATTTGCTTTAGCAGGATCGAGCATCTGCGTGTCGTCATTTGGTGAACAGTAACGCGCATAATACCAAGACGATTCCATAAAGGTATCAAAAGTATCAGTTTCGCGAAATGCCTCTTCGCCATTATAAGTGGTTTTTGCCCACTCAGGATTGTCTTTAATCGGTGACGTTACACCATTCATGATGACATCTTCAGGTAACTCAACCGGGAGTTGGTCAACAGGCACAGCTACAGATTCTCCATTAGCTAAGTGCATCATTGGAATAGGTGTACCCCAATAGCGTTGTCGAGAAACGCCCCAATCACGTAAACGATAATTAACTTTTACACTGCCTTTGTTTTCGCTGATCAGTTTTTCTGAAATCGCTTTAAAAGCCGCTTCATATTCTAAACCGTCAAATTCACCAGAATTAATTAACGTGCCTTTTTCGGTGATCGCCGCTTGACTAAAATCGTCACTTTCTGTGCCGGCAATAACTTGGGTTATGGCTAAGTTGTATTTAGTGGCAAATTCAAAGTCACGTTGGTCGTGTCCAGGTACAGACATCACAGCGCCTGATCCGTAATCCATTAAAACAAAATTTGCGGCCCAAATTGGCACAATTTCACCGGTTAAAGGGTGAATGGCTTTAAGGCCAGTGTCAGCACCTTTTTTCTCCATCGTCGCCATGTCAGCTTCGGTAGATTTATTTGTTTTACATTCAGCAATAAAATCGCTTAATGCGCTGTTATTTTTAGCAGCAGCTAATGCCAACGGGTGTTGCGCGGCAAGTGCGACGTAAGTGACACCCATTAATGTATCTGGGCGTGTCGTGTAGATATCGAAACTTTCGTCTGAACCTTCAACTTGGAAGGTCATCTCAATGCCTTCGCTGCGACCAATCCAGTTACGTTGCATGGTTTTAACTTGTTCAGGCCATTCCGTCAGTTGGTCTAAATCTGTTAATAACTCTTCAGCATAATCAGTGATTTTTATAAACCACTGTGGAATCTCTTTTCGTTCAACCAGGGCACCTGAACGCCAACCACGGCCGTCAATAACTTGTTCATTGGCAAGCACTGTTTGGTCAACAGGGTCCCAATTTACCGTAGCATTCTTTTTGTAAACTAAACCTTTTTCATAAAGCTGCGTAAAGAACCATTGTTCCCACTTATAATAATCTTTTTTACAGGTTGCTAATTCACGACTCCAGTCGTATGCAAAGCCTAATGACTTTAATTGGTTACGCATGTAATCAATATTTTCATAGGTCCATTTTGCTGGCGCTGTTTTGTTTTTAATTGCCGCATTTTCTGCAGGTAAACCAAATGCATCCCAACCCATAGGTTGCATAACGTTTTTACCTTGCAAGCGTTGATAGCGAGAAATAACATCGCCTAAACTATAATTACGCACGTGCCCCATATGTAGACGTCCACTAGGATAAGGGAACATAGCAAGACAGTAGAATTTTTCTTGGCCGGGCTTTTCTTCGGCTTTAAAGGTATTGTTTTCAGTCCAAAATTGCTGAACTTGCGCTTCGATAGCTTGGGGGTTGTAAATGGATTCCATTAAAGATTTCTCAAACACTTTAGAATGTGGTGTTCACTAGCTTGTCAATATAAATTGACCGCGATCATGAACGCATAAAAATAATGGCGATAGAATACCTTATATACCTGTGTCACATCAAGATACTGTTTTCAGGATATTAATGTGTTGCCGCTATATGTCTTAGTTTTAACAAGTTTATGTGATTAATTTTTTCTATAAATTATGTTACAACTATACTTAAGATAAATCGTCAAGGAGTCTGTTATGAATTCAAAAAATAGTGTTTTTCAAGATCTGTACCAAGCATTAGTTACTTGGGCTGAGGACGTTAATCAGCATGAAATTACTGATATTGTTGAGGGCGTTGAACAAAGTAAGTTATACCTTAAAGCGGCAGAGGAATTACCTGAAGAGAAGGTTAAGCAGTTCGTTGATAACTTACGCTTTGATTTAAAAGAATTTATTACGCAAAACGAAGCACAAGCTAAACATTCACTCTATTTAGGCTTGTTAAATGAATCTTTCTGGCAAAATATGCAATCGATCACTGATAAGTCACAAGTTGAATGGTCAGAACTTGATGATGACTTTAAGCATCACGGTGAATATAAAAGTGGTGACTTTATTGGCTTTGGTTTATTAGAATGTCAAAACTGTAAAGAAAAAATAACTTATAATCATGCCTCTGATGTCGCTGATTGTTTTGCATGTGGTGGTGGAACCTTCATTCGGCTACCTTTTTCTCCTTAATATCAAGGATGAAATAGGACTAAAATTTACTAATTATTTAAAATCAGCGTACACTGGTAATATTAAATTTATTAACCAGCATACGCTTGTTTTTTAAGCGTTATCAGTGAGATATTGTATGCCTTCATCCGTTAAGTTAACTTCTTCACTCACCCGTTTACCCGTTGAAAAACTCACTGCTCAGTTATCTGCTGATCAGTTCTCTTATGCTGAAGTTACTCCTGATGTCGAACAAATTATTATTGGTCATGCTCGTGCTAAAGAAGCCCTTGAGTTTGGTTTATCTATGGAGGCTCCTGGTTTTAATGTTTTTGCAATGGGAGAGCATGGTACTGGCCGACAAACCTTAATCAAGCAAATGTTAGCGACAACGGCTGGAAATAAAGAAACCCCGTATGAATGGTGTTATATCAATAATTTTGATGACGTTCATGCTCCTCATAATCTTTATGTAAGCCCCGGCGATGGTAAACAACTGCTGGCTCGTATTAATACTTTTATTGATGAGTTATTAGATTTATTTCCAGAGATTTTTGACAATCCAAGCTATCAGCGACAAAAATCAGCTGTAGATAGAGCGTTTAATAAAAAATACGATCAAGCCATTGCTGAAGTAGAAGAAAGTGCCTTAAAAGATAACGTTTTACTTTATGAAGAAAGTGGCGAAATTGGTTTTTCACCTTTAGTTGACGGTAAACCTTTAAATGACAAAGAATTTGCGGGGTTAGACGAAGGAAAACGAGCTGACTTTTATTTGTTGTTAGAAAAGTTAGAGAACTTTCTGTCTGAGAAACTTATTGAATTACCGCAATGGAAACGGATTTCTTCTGATAAGTTACGCAAGTTAAAAAATGAAACGGCTGAGCAAGCGATCCGTCCGTTTTTAAAAGAATTAGAACTTGAGTTTGCCAGTAATATTGGTGTGATGAAGTACCTATCGAAAGTTAAAAGCCATGTGGTTGATACTGTTTTAGAAATTCTTGTTGATGAAAGTGTTGAAAACAGAAACGACAAAGATGCTCGAAAATTAATGGTTGAACAATTTTTGCCCAATTTATTAGTATCGCGAGAACCCGATGCTGGTGCTCCGGTTATTTATGAGCAAAATCCGACTTTTCAAAATTTATTTGGTCATGTCGACTTTGCAAGTTTTCAAGGAAGTACTTATACCAGCTATCGATTAATAAGAGCAGGGGCGCTGCATAAAGCTAACGGCGGTTATTTAATTTTGGAGGCAGATAAGCTCCTTAACCAACCGCTTGTATGGGCTCGATTAAAATTAGCGCTTAAGTCTCAAGAAATAACCATTGAAAATCCTTACTCTGAATATAGTCAACAGGGTTCGTTTAGCTTACAACCTGAGAAAATACCGTTAAACGTTAAGGTGATCTTACTCGGTGATCCTGAAATTTATTATATGCTGCAAGACTACGATCAAGAGTTTACCGAATTATTTCGTGTTTTAGCCGACTTTGATCAATACCTTGAAAGCAATGAAGATAATCTCAATGACTACGCTCATTTAATACGTCAGCGTGCTTACAAGTATAATTACCCACATGTGAGTAATGAAGCCGTATTAGAGTTAGTGCGTTATGCACTAAGACGGGCAGAGCATCAACACAAAATTTCAGCCAATATTGTCCAAGTAAACGATTTACTTGATGAAGCTTTCTACTTATGGAAGCAAGCGGGAAGTCAAGGCGAGCTAACGGCAAATCATGTCGCCTTAGCACTCGCGGCGAAACAACGCAGAACAGGTAGAATGAGCGAGGCATGGTTAGGTGAAATAAAAGAAAAGCAAGTGCTCATTGATACTGAAGGTCATCATATCGGCAAGGTCAATGGCTTAACGGTGCTAGAAATAGGAGACAGTGTTTTTGGTACGCCAGCACGAATTACGGCAACGGTTTATGCCGGTAGCGAAGGGGTTACCGATATCGAACGAGAAGTTGATTTAGGTAAGTCTATTCACTCTAAAGGAGTGCTATTACTCACCGGATATTTAGGGCATAAATATGGCCAAGGATTCCCTGTGTCAATTTCAGCTAATTTGGCTATTGAACAATCTTATGGACATATTGATGGTGACAGTGCCTCAATGGCTGAGCTTTGTGCACTCATTTCTGCTATCTCTTTACTGCCTATTCAACAAGGGCTTGCTATTACTGGGTCGATTAATCAGCACGGAGGGGTGCAATCTATTGGCGGTGTTAATGAAAAAATTGAAGGTTTCTATCGTTTATGTAAAGACGAAGGTTTAACTGGGAAGCAAGGGGTTATTATTCCTCGCACCAATGTCAATAACCTAATGTTAGCTGATGATGTAATAGAAGCGGTTAAAAATAATCAATTTGCCATTTATGCCGTTGAAGATATTGACCAAGCGCTAGAATTACTTATGAACGAACCCGCCGGAGAAATTAGTAGAACAGGGCGTTATCCTCGAAAATCGATTCATGGTTTAGTGTTAAATAAACTGTCTCTTTTTTCTGATTTGTTAAATGGCACTGATGAGTAATTAAAATATCATCTGCCCTTGAACAACTTTAATACAGGCCACGCATATAAACTGCTGGCCTATTTTTATATAAAGGTATGTTAATACTTACCTTTTTCCGCCAATATTTTAAAGGCTATAGAAGATAATTTATCTGTATTTATTATTTAAGCATTGTGGTTTCATTTTAAAGGCCAACCTCGACACCCCTATTATTTATTTTATTTGGAGTAAATGTACTTTTTTGAGTGTTTTTTGAACAAATTGATATATATTACTTGAACAATGAATAAATATCAGTATAATGCGCGCCTCGATAACGGTGATTCTGACTTGAATTATATCTTTCACACCGGTTATACGAAATGAGTGGGGTTTTCCGCCCAATAGACTTCTTAGCTAATATTCATTATTAGCCCTATGTTCTTTAGTGAACGTGCCTTAAGTCTTCCTGGTGGTTTCCTCGTATATAACGCGGAATGTTTTGGTTACTTTTAACCTATTCCGCCACAAGAGAAGACAAAATTTATGACTACTTCTAACGATGCTCCTGTGAGCTTTGACTCTTTAGGCTTGCCTGAAACTTTATTATCTGCTGTTAAATCTATCGGTTTTGAAAATTCAACTGATATTCAAGCAAAAACTATTCCCCCATTATTAGCCGGTAAAGATGTATTAGGTGAAGCACAAACAGGTACAGGTAAAACTGCTGCTTTTGGTTTACCAGCTCTTGCCAAAATTGATGTGTCTTTGAAAAAACCACAATTAATGGTTTTAGCACCAACACGTGAATTAGCAATGCAAGTTGCTGAAGCGATCGAAAGCTTCGGTAAAAACATGAAAGGTTTATTGGTTGCTACTTTATACGGTGGTCAATCATACCAACCACAATTTCAACAATTAGAGCGTGGCGCTCAAGTCGTTGTTGGAACACCTGGTCGTTTAATGGATCACTTACGTCGTAAGAGTCTAAAACTAGGTAACTTATCTTTTTGTGTACTTGATGAAGCTGATGAAATGCTTAACATGGGTTTCCTTGAAGACATTCAGTGGATACTTGACCATTTACCAGAAACGACGCAAATGGCTTTGTTCTCTGCAACTATGCCACCAGCAATTCGTAAAATTGCTAACCGTTTCTTAAAAGATCCAGAACATATTAAAATTGCTGCTGTTAAACAGTCAAAAGCAAATATTTCTCAATTTGCTTGGAAAGTGAGTGGCATTCGTAAAATTACTGCTCTAGAACGTATAGCTGAAATCGTTGATTACGATGCGATGATAGTCTTCGTACGTACTCGTAGCGACACGGTAGAAGTTGCTGAACAATTAGAGCGTGCTGGTTACCCTGCATTAGCGTTGAATGGCGACATGAACCAAGCACAGCGTGAACGTTGTATTGATCAAATGAAATCAGGTAAGTCATCTATATTAGTAGCAACAGACGTTGTTGCTCGTGGCTTAGATATTCCACGTATCTCTTTAGTGGTTAACTATGATTTACCAGGCGACAACGAAGCTTATGTTCACCGTATCGGCCGTACAGGTCGTGCCGGTCGTGAAGGTATGTCAATTGCATTTGTTCGTCCTCGCGAAATGCACTCTCTACGTCATTATGAGCGTTTAACTTCAGGTGTTATTAACACTTATGAATTACCAAATATTGAAGAAATTGGTAAAAAACGTATTGAACGTACACGTGTTGAAATGGCACAAATTGTTGCAGATAAAGATTTAGCAAACATGCGTGAAATTGTTGAAGCTATGGCGAATGAATCAGAGCTTTCTATGACTGACTTAGCTGCAGCTTTATTGTTCCAAAAACAATTAAATCAGCCATTACAACCAAAAGAAGATCCTAAACCTCGTCGCGAAACTCGTGAACGTAGTGATAGTCGAAGTGACCGTGGTGATCGCGGTGGTCGTAACGAAAGTCGTGGCGGCAGAAATGAACGCGGTGGTGAACGTGGCGCTGAGCGTGGTGGTGAACGTGCCCCTCGTAAAGTTAAAGTTAACCGTACTGATGTTGATTGGCAAACATACCGCCTAGAAGTGGGTAAAGAGCATGGTGCACGTCCTGGTGATATCGTTGGCGCAATCGCGAATGAAATCTCATTAGACAGCAGCTATATTGGTGCTATTAACTTACATGACAAGCATACTTATGTTCAGTTACCAAAAGGCATGCCTGAGAAGTCATTTGAGCAATTAAAGCGTGTTAAAATTCGTCGTCAATCATTAGAAATTACGGTTTCAGATGTTAAGACGGTTGAATCAACACCAACAACTGACCGTCCTCGTAAACGTCAAGAGCGTTCTAATCGCCCTAGCTAGTCGATAAATAAATAATAAAAAGGTACGTATATCGTACCTTTTTTTATGCCTGTAATTTATCAAAGCTAGTGAATGTTTTACGGTGAAATACAGCTGTACACATAAATGAACACCGGTTCTGTAAGTACTATATGGCCTGTCCTCACGTCGAATAAATTCCGAGCATATTACTCGTACATTTTCTGTTACGCACCAGTGCCTTGTTAGATTTGTTAATCGCTTTCTCTTCGACGTAAAGCTAGTGATAATGCGCGCATTGATTCTTTAAGAGAGATAAACATGACAGATGTAAAAAACCCACTTAACCTTCGTGGTATAGAATTCACTGAATATGCAACACCTGACTCAGACTTTATGGAAAACGCATTTTATGGTTTTGGTTTTTCAAAAACGAAAACGTTTAAAGGTCGTGATATTGATTACTTTAATCAAAATGATATTCATTTTTTATTAAATAATGAAAAAGCAGGTTTTTCAAAAGAATTTGCTAAAAGTCATGGTCCTGCTATTTGTTCTATGGGCTGGCGTGTTGATAATGCTGATTTTGCTTTTGAAGAAGCGATTAAGCGTGGCGCTAAATCTGCGGCCAATGAAGAAAATAAATTACCATACCCGGCTATTTTTGGTATTGGCGACAGCTTAATTTATTTTATTGAAAAATTTGCAGCCTCAACGACAAATCCAGGCTCTATCTACGAAGATGACTTCGAACCGATTGACGCACCAGTTATCAACGAAGATAAAGGTTTTTTACGTGTTGACCATTTAACAAATAATGTTCATCAAGGTACTATGGAGCATTGGGCTAATTTCTATAAAGATATTTTTGGCTTTACTGATGTGCGTTACTTTGATATTAAAGGTGAAAAAACGGCCCTAGTTTCTTATGCGTTAGCTTCACCTTGTGGCACTTTTTGTTTACCGATTAATGAAGGTAAAGGAAAGAAAAACAATCAAATCGATGAGTACTTAGATGAGTACAATGGTCCAGGTGTTCAACATCTAGCGTTTATCAGTGACGATCTAGTTGGCTCTTTAGATAAGCTTGATAAGAATATTATTGATACGCTTAATATCGTCCCTGAATATTATGATGATGTTTTCAAACGTATCCCTTGGGTTAAAGAAGACCACAAGCGTATTCAAGATCATCAGATTCTTGTTGATAGCCAGAAAGAAAATTCGTACTTATTACAAATTTTCACAAAAAACATCTTTGGTCCTATTTTTATCGAGATGATCCAGCGCGTTGACGACCAAGGTTTTGGTGAAGGTAACTTTACTGCTTTATTTAAATCTATCGAGTTAAACCAAATGGAAAAGGGCACTGTTTAGTTTATAACAGTTGCTAGCGCTATTATTGAAGGTCTGCTTATGCAGGCCTTTTTTTATATTATTTTTTTGAGTTTTTTATCTTGTTGCGCGCATGGTAAATAAATTAAGCGGCTTAATTGATAGCTAAGTGATGAGGTTACTTGGGCAACGTCAGTTGCGTGTATTTTTACCAGCTCAAGAGAGCAAGTTAGAATATTGGTTAATAATATGTTTAATCTTTATCTGCTCATCACCTTTTGTCGCCAGTAACATGCGCTGATAATGGTCGATGGTTTTTGCTAAATATTGCTGATGAGATCTTATCGACAAGTCCCACATTATATCGCCTGTTGGCGATACTTTATTTAAGGGGCTATGGATATCGGCAGATACACCAAATTCTTTTTTTACGTGAATAACTTCATAGAAACGCTTGTTGTCAGTTACGATACACTCATCAATTAAGGTACAGTGATGGGCGATCAGCGTTTGTCTTACTTGATAGTTGTAATGCACCGGACAAAGCATAAACTCGATGTCACTGATTGAATTCACAGGTGCTATCTGGTTAAAGTGACTTATGATCTCTTTAATAAAGTGAATGAGTAACTCACCACCCACTCCAGCAATGATCACTAATTGTTTGTCTTGGTTTGTTAGTGGTAGTTTTGCGACGTCAAGACAATGTACTTGCCAATGAAGAAGGTAGTCGTCGCTACTAAAGTGCTGTTGTAATACAGATTCAAGTTGTGTCGTTAGTGAGGGAACAATATCAACAAAATGTATAGTGTCTGCCGCTTGACGTTTTAATAACGTTAATCCCAAAAAACCGTGGTCACAGCAACAATCCCAAATACTTTGGTAGTGAATGCTGACCATACTGTCTATTTTTTGCAAACGGTGACTGATTTTTTTCATTGATGAACTTAAACTAAATCAAACCAGTTTTTTTGTTGAGTTTCATCCAAAAAACTCCAAGCTATAAAACGACTGATTTTTTGCCCTTGCGCCATATCAACAACCTTTATTTGCTTAGCATTTGCTTTTTTTAGTGACAGCTTTAGTTGGCTTAGATGGTCTTTTTTTGAGACTAAACAGGTAAACCAGAGCACTTGATTTTTTATATTTTTACTCTCTTTTATCATGTTATTAATAAAGGAAAGCTCTCCGCCTTGGCACCACAATTCAGCATTTTGGCCTCCAAAATTTAACGGTACAGTTTTATTCGCACTTAAGGCTATTTTCTCACCTTTTTTATTAGCCGCTAAATTTTTAACCTTGCGCGTAGACCCTTTGGTTGCTTCAGCCAGAGAGCGATGAAAAGGCGGGTTACACAGTGTTAATTCAAAGCGATCATTTTCTTGAACAACTCCCTTAAAGATTTGTGCTGCATTTGGCTGAGAGCGAAAAACAATTGATTTTTTTAGTTGTGTATCCGCTGAAATATTATGTTGAGCAGCAATAATTGACGTCGGGTCTATATCGCTAGCTGTAAACTGCCATTGATATTCACGCTGTCCTAAAATAGGATAAATGCAACTTGCACCGGTGCCTATATCAAGCACAGAGACTTTCGTTTTATCCATGGTTAAAGTTGTTGGAAGTGTTGCTGATAATAAGTCAGCTAAGTAGTGAATATAGTCAACACGACCTGGGATCGGGGGACATAAATATCCTGTTGGAATATCCCATTGCTTAATATGATAGTGGTGCTTTAATAATGCTTGGTTAAGTGCTTTTACCGCGTTAGCATCAGCAAAGTCTATCGACAAATTTTGATATTTATTGGTATGGACAAACGGCTTTAATGCGGGGGATGCTTGGCAGAGTGCTAAAAAGTCATAACCGTTATTATGACGGTTTTTTGGATGTAAATTTTTTTTTAATGTCACGAATTTTCTCTGCTCATAAATAACAAAGAGAATTTTATCACTTCCTTTATAGTCACACCACATCAAATGTAGGCATTTTGAAAAGGAATCTGCCTCGATAAATAATAAGTTTGCCGCTTATAAATATAATGCGGCAAACGCTATATTATGATCTTTTTCTAAATCACTTAAAGGTCATAACCAAGATGTTGATGCAGGCGAATAACCAATTCTTCTTTAGCCGTTACATAATTCAGTTTTTTAGCGGTTGCACGAAGGGCTTGCTCTACCAAGTTAAGGAATTTACCGTATCCTTGGCTCGTTTTATGATCTTTTGTAGCTATGATCACAAATTGTACTGAATCTACTAAGCAATCGCCATCGAAGTGCAGGGTAAAGTTATTATTGGGCTCAAATGGGTTAAAGCTTAATTTTTGTAACTCACCTGCCGCTTTGTGATCTTCTTCTAAACGACTTCTAACGATAGGTGTTAAACCATTTGCTAAAATAGCACCTTCAAATAAGTGTTGCTTATTAGCGGACTCAATAAAAGCATGGCTGATTAAATCATACAAGGGTTGATAAGGCTTAGCTTTTGATTTATCGACACTAAGCAGTTCTTTGATGCGACGGTTAATGGGTAAGTCAGCTACCACATAGGTCAGTACGTCTCTTTTGTCAGGAAGACTAATGTCATCAGCAGCATAGCGATTTTTTAAAGTACGTAATTTATGGGTTTGTGTGCCAGTAACCCCCTTATCTTTAGAAAATAAATCGTAGGTTAAATGTTGATGATCACTGACTCTTACCATTGATTTATTAATGTGGTTAATTTCAATAAACTCATGTAACGCCGCAAGAACATTTTTGTGAAATTCTGCTGAGGTTTGACGAACATTGTCACCATTAGCTAAGAACACCAAAGTAATGATTCGAACACGCTTTTTGCCATTGATATAAGTGTTTTGGCTATAGTGGTTTCGTGGGCTGTACAAGAATAGAATTTCTTGATCGGTTTGTACGGTTAATTTTTCGGGACTATAACGGATACGAGAAAACTTTTCGTTGGCAATAAATTGGCCACTCTCAATGTCTAATTTATTATTAATACCAAAAAAGCTGTCAGCTAAATGTTGATAGAATTTTTGGTAGGGCTGTTCACTGCTCTTATCAATTAATTGCTTGTTTAGGTTAATCAGTTCGTCAGTGACTGGAAATTTAACTAATAAATATTGGTTAGTACGTGCAGAGGATGGAATATAAACTTTGTGCTGATTATTGCGAGAACGAGAAATAGACATTTGATGTCCTTATTGAATGGGTAATAAATCTGAAGACATTGTAGCAAGTAAGACTTTTATTCATATGATCTAAAACAAAGGTTAGGGTGATGGTTTTTTCTTTATGCTAAAAACTTTAAAATTAATAATATCTATTGTTTTTCATTATGTTACCTATTTTTAGGTAATAAGCGTTTTTTATTAGCTAAATCGTATTAAGTCACATGGCATCAAAAAGATATGCACCCTTAATGAAGAAAAACACGATTTGATGTTTTCACTCTCTTTATAGATAAACGTGTGTAAATTCTTTACTATCTGATTTGTCATAAATAGGAAAATAATAAAATTAAGCGCAGCTGCGTTAAATTAATAATAAAAACTATAGGAGCATTATGAAAAAGCTATTCAAAGGATTACTGATCATTGTCATTATTATTGTTGTTGGTGTTATGGGGTATAACCAATACAGTAATTGGCAAAATGAAAATGATTTAGCAGAGCAAGCTTTTTCACCACAAGGACAGTTACCTGACAATATTATACCGACACATTACGATTTATCATTGCGTGTTAATCCAGAAGAAGGAAATTTTTCAGGTAGTGTCGCAATAAGCGTTACGCTAACTGAAGATCTCAAACAGCTTTGGTTACATGGCAAAGACTTTGACGTTAGCCTTGCAAGCTTTACGTCAGAGCAAGGAGAAACGTTTCCTCTCGTTTATGAGGAAATGGGACACTCTGGTGTTGTTAGCCTAGTGTCGTCGCAATTGCTAGCGGCACAAAACGGTATTATTTCTATCGAATTTTCAGGGCAATTAGCGGATGACTTAGCAGGTTTGTATAAAGTTGAAGAAGCTGGACTTGCTTATGTATTTAGTCAATTTGAAGCAACGGATGCACGTCGTGCTTTTCCAAGTTTTGATGAACCACGGTTTAAAACCCCCTTTGATATTCAACTAGAGGTAAAGTCACATCATCAAGGTGTTACGAATACTCCGCAAATAAATGAAAAATCATTAAGTGATGGTTTTAAAAAACTGACGTTTAGCACCACTAAACCACTGCCTACTTACTTAATTGCTTTTGTCGTTGGCGAAGTCGATATCGTTAACTACACCAATATTCCAGTTTCTAAGATACGTGATCGGGAAATCCCTTTTCGTGGTATTGCCACAAAAGGAAAAGGCAAGGAAATGGAATATGCTTTAGCGAATACCGCAAGTATTTTAGCCGCATTAGAAGCTTATTTTGATATGCCATATCCTTACGAAAAGCTTGATATAGTCGCGGTGCCTGATTTCAGTGCTGGAGCTATGGAAAATGCAGGATTGATCACCTACCGAGAACAATTATTATTATTAGGTGACAATCCTTCGCTAAGCCAACAACAAAGTTATGTTGGTACACATGCACATGAATTAGCTCATCAATGGTTTGGAAATTTAGTCACGATGCGTTGGTGGGATGATCTATGGTTAAACGAATCGTTTGCTACTTGGATGGCAAATATGACAATGCAAAAATGGAATCCTGAGTTTGGTTTTGAGCGCGCTATGGTACGTGGCGGCCACGGCGTTATGAATCAAGATATCTATGCCGATACCAGGCAGATTAGAGAACCGATCAGGCACAATGGTGATATTGACAATGCTTTTGATGGTATTACTTATCAAAAAGGTGGTGCGGTATTACAAATGTTTGAAGCTTACGTTGGGCCAGAAAATTTTCAAAAAGGTGTGCGTGCTTATATGAAAAAATATGCTTTTGGTCATGCGTCTGCTCAAGATTTTATTGGTGAAATCGAAGTTTTTTCAAAGCAAGAAAATATTAAAGAAGCGTTTAACAGTTTTTTAAATCAACAAGGTGTGCCTTTAGTCAATGTTGATTATGAATGTAATAACAATCAAGTGCACTTTAGCTTAACGCAAGAGCGTTACCTACCTGTTGGGGCGCGTTCATCTAAGCAAAAGTCTTGGGCGTTACCCGTGTGTTTGAATGTTATAGGAAAAAGTGAGAACAGTAAAAGTTGTATGTTGATGACGGATACTCAGTCGACATTAACGCTTGAAAATTCGGAATGTCCGGTTGCGGTCATGCCCAATTTATCAGGTAAAGGCTATTATCGTTGGTCATTACCCGACGATAAGTTGTCATCGCTATTAGCAAATATGTCACGAGTTAATGCTTCAGAGAAATACAGTATTGCCAGTATGCTTACTGCTGAATTTGAAGCGGGGCGTATTGATGTGAAAACCTATATCAATGCTATAGCGCCTTTTGCTGGCGCAGATGATTGGGATTTAGTTACCCAGCCGGTTGGCATGATAAGGTTTATAGCAGAGCGAATTGCTAAGGGAGAACAACAACAAATATTACTCGATTATCTCAGTGAACTATACCAGCCGGTATTGGATCGCGTCGGTCTAAAACCTGACACCGAATTAGATAGAACTCACCCTAATGACGCAAAAATGTTGCGTAAGCAAATAGTCAGTTTAATGTCTATGGGCTTAAAGCAACCAGCGTTGCTTAAAGAACTGGCAGCAATGGGTGTAGCTTATAGTGGCTATTCGGGTGAATTGATGGGTAAAGGAGAAGGTGATGGTAAACTTCATCCAACAGGTATTGACCCTGATACTATCGGTATCGCACTTGCTAGCGCCGTAGAAGTGCATGGTATGCCATTTGTTGATTATTTATTGACCTTACTCGATGAGAGTGATGACGGTACATTTAGGCAGCGAATTTTAGTGGCTATCGCTATGTCTGAAGATGACGCTATTAGTGAGAAGGTACTTGATTTAGTCACCTCTTTTTCATTGCGGGTGAATGAGCGTATTACTTTATTAATCACACATTTGCAGCGTAAGAAAAATACTAAAAAAGTATACTTGTGGGTAAAAAGCAATTTTGAACTGGTTGGTATGTTGATACCTAAGCAATATTTGTCACAATCACCTTTAATTGCGAATGGTTTTTGTAGTAAAGCAATGCAGCAAGATGTAAAAGCATTTTTTACACCGAAAACTGATGAAATACCCGGTTTAGAAAGAAACTTATCGAAAACCTTAGAGCGAATTGAAATATGTAGTGCTATCGTATTAAGGCAAGCAGACAATCAATTTTAGCCAAATTTATTTATATTGAAATTAAAATAGCGTGATAATAATCACGCTATTTTTTGATCACAATAAATGTAATTACATGATGTTAATGAACTAAAAACGATAATAATCTTCAAACTTCAGCTTTATCAAAGAGATTGTACCGATTGAAATTTATTAATCAGTTGAAAATAAACCACTCGACCAGTATGCTACGCGACCCGTTTTAGACTCAGTGGTATAAATAAACAATGATTGGTTTTGATTACGGCACTTCAAATTGTGCTGTCGCAGTAATGGAAAATGGCCAGCCAAAGATATTATCTTTAGGCGAACATGGTAAGTATATTCCTTCAACGCTCTATGCTCCGAGTCGAGATATTATTGCTCATTGGTTATGTCAGCAATTAAATGAAGAACAACAGCCTCTTTTTAAAGAGCAACGGGCTTTACCGTTAAGAAAAGGCCAAAATGTATTACGAGAGCTAAAGCTTGATGGTATACCAAGTGATTTGTCGTTTGGGCAAGCGGCTTTAAATTTGTACTTGGAAGATCCTGAAGAAGGTTATTACATCAAATCACCTAAATCTTTTTTAGGCGCAAGTGGCTTAGTTGAAAGCCAAGTGAATTTGTTTGAAGACATTGTTGCGGCAATGATGAGTAATATAAAAACACTTGCAGAAGAAAATCAGCAAAAAGAAATAACGCAAGCTGTTATTGGTCGGCCAATAAATTTTCAAGGCTTAAAAGGTGAAGAGAGTAATCGTCAAGCATTAACTATTTTATCCAATGCTGCTAAGAGAGTCGGCTATAAGAGCGTTGAATTTCAATACGAGCCAGTGGCTGCTGGTTTTGAATACGAAGCGAGTCTACAAGAAGAAACTAAGGTATTGGTTGTTGATATTGGCGGTGGTACCACCGATTGCTCAATGCTGTTGATGGGACCAAAATTCAAAGACAGCGCTTCAAGAGAACAGCATTTGCTCGCACATACGGGGGTTCGTATTGGTGGCAATGATTTTGATATCCAATTAGCGTTAAAAGGCATAATGCCTAGCTTAGGTATGAATGATACGTTGAAAACCGGTAAACCTATGCCTGTTAATAGTTTTAATCAAGCCGTGGCGATTAATAATATTAATGAACAAACTAACTTTTATAGCCAAGCAAATTATCGTTATTTGCAAACGTTGCAACGTGACGCTCAACAGCCTGATGTATTTTCGCGTTTATTAAAGGTACACCAGCAAAAATTAAGTCATCGAATCGTTAATGGGGCAGAGCAAGCAAAAATAGGGTTGACGGAACATGATTCTCAGCAAATATACCTTGATGATTTAGCTGGAAATTTAAAAGTAGAGGTAAATCGTTCCTTAATGTTGACAGCAAGTTCGGCTCAATTGAAGCAAATTGCTCTTTTGATGAATGAATGTGTTGTGCAAGCAAATTGCCAACCTGATGTTATTTTTGTGACAGGAGGTTCAGCAAAATCACCGGTATTAAATCAGTTCTTACGTGATCAAATGCCAAATACTCCACTGATTGTTGGCGATCACTTTGGGAGTGTCACGGTTGGTTTAGCGCGTTGGGCTGAAAAAGTATTTCAATAAAGTTGAGGTTTTAGTGCAATTACCTTGTAATTGTACGCTCAACAATGTTAAAAATAATAATAGGAGTAGTCACTGGTTTTACATTTAAAAAGGAATTGATATGTACGCAAAAACGTTAAATTTTATTTGTTTTTTTTACTGTTTCTTTGCTTTCAGTGGCTTTGCCAATAATTATCAGTCAATCGCTGTTCAAACCAGTGAAATTGTTGCGGGCAAGGCGCTTCATCAATATGCAAATATTTGGTGGCAGTGGACCCGCACCATGGGGGATGAAAGTTCGCCGGTGCGTGATAAAACAGGGCAGTATTGTGATGTGAATCAAAGTGGTGATGTTTGGTTTTTAGCGGGGGGCTATGGCACCTCAAAAATAAAACGTCATTGCATTATTCCTTATGGCAAATATATATTTTTTCCTATTATTAATATGGGGTATTGGCCAGAAAGGGATGTCAGTAAAACCTGTGAAGAAGTAAAGCAAGAGTCAGCATTAAACAACAGTGAATTATATTTTGTTTATGCTGAACTTAACGGTCACTCAATTCCTAATATGCGTAATAATCGGATAAAATCAAAAGATTGTTTTGATTTACATGAACTCCTTGCAGAAATAGAACCAACAAAAAAAGTTTATCCTGCCGCTACAGATGGTTATTGGCTCATGCTAAGCCCCTTATCTAAGGGGATACATTCGCTAAAGTTTAATGCGCAATACCATCATCAAACCGCTGTTCATGGCAACATGATGCAAGATATTGAGTATACAATTGAAGTGAAATAGACATTGAACATGTTTAAGCATCATTTTACAATGGCTTATCATTATTACCATATCAGTCAATTATGTCTTCAGATACCTTAGGCGCAAGCCTTAATTATAAGTCAAAAGAAAAAGGCTACCGTGACCGCGCCTTAAAATTATTTCCTTGGGTGTGTGGTCGCTGTGCTCGTGAGTTTGTTTATTCAAACCTGATGGAGTTAACCGTACATCATGTTGACCATGATCATACAAATAACCCAAACGATGGCAGTAATTGGGAGCTACTATGCATTTATTGTCATGATAATGAGCACGCAAAATACACTGACCATGCGCAATATAAAACTGAAGTTATTGCGGGGGATACTAATCAAGATACCGCAACTTATAATCCGTTTGCTGACTTAAAATCAATGCTTAAAAAATAACTTATTATATTTCAATACGGTTACAATTTTTTTCATTTTTTTAGTAAATTACTATTGTTTTTTCTTGGTTTTACCCCGAGTATATTAAGTGAAGACAATTTCTCTCTTAGTAAAAGGTAACATTATGAAAATAAATATTTCCGGTCACCATGTTGAAATTACTGAAGGTATCAAGCAGTCAATTGAGGCCAAATTCCAAAAAATTGCCAAGCATTATCCAAGCCTTATGAGCATTAGTTCAATTATTACCGTTGAGCCCCATCAACAAAGATTAGAAGTTTCTACTCACTACGAAGGTAGTGAGATCTCCGTAAAAGCATCAGGAAAAGAGTTGTATGCTGCTATTGCAAGTGCCGCAAAAAAGTTACAAGCAGCCCTTGCGCATCGTAAAGGTGTATTAGCTGCAAAGTTACATAAAAAGTATCAAGTTGAACAGTCAGATGCATTTTTACTTGTGGAATAAATGTAATTACATTTGCTTACTGTGTTAATGATAAAGGTTGCTATAAGCAGCCTTTTTTATGTTCAGGAAGAACGGTATGTCATGGTGCCATGGATGGCAAGGAATAATGATGTTTATAATTAACAGCGTGATCAGGGAGAAAACTATTGGCGGGATCAAGTTTATTAACCTTACTCGACGATATTGCAACAGTACTTGACGATGTTGCCATATTATCAAAAGTAGCAGCAAAGAAAACTGCCGGTGTACTCGGAGACGATTTAGCACTTAATGCTGAACAGGTTTCAGGTGTAAAAGCTGACCGAGAGTTGCCGGTTGTGTGGGCGGTAGCTAAAGGCTCGCTGTTAAATAAACTTATTATTGTCCTAACTGCTTTAGCTATTAGTGCTTTTGCGCCACCCTTGATTACTTTTTTGTTAGTTATTGGCGGACTCTTTTTATGTTTTGAAGGTTTTGAAAAGGTTTTTCATAAATATTTTCATCAAAATGAACGTTCACAAGAAGGTCAAAAAGAGGCGCATAAGGAAAAGTTATTGGCGCTAGCCGATGAAAGTGTCGATTTAGTCGCTTTTGAGCAGGAAAAAATTAAAGGTGCGATTCGCACAGATTTTATTTTATCAGCCGAAATTGTTGTTATTGCCTTAGGTACGGTGCAAGAAGCAACTTTTGGCATTCAAGTGGCGGTAGTTTCTGGGCTCGCACTTGCCATTACGTTTGGCGTTTATGGTCTTGTTGCCGGTATTGTAAAGCTTGATGATTTAGGACTTTATTTATTGAGAAAAGCAGTGTCGGGTCGATTTAATACCATGCAACGTGCTTTAGGGCGTAGTTTACTTATTTTTGCTCCAGCGTTAATGAAGACGTTAACCGTGGTTGGTACCATTGCCATGTTCCTTGTTGGTGGCGGAATTTTAGTCCATAGCTTTGCATGGTTACACAACAATGTGCATCATTTAGTTGAATTCATTGCAAATTTTTTAGGGACTATGGCTGAGGTTGCAGTACCTACTTTAATCGAAGGGATCGTAGGTGTTATGGCTGGAGGGATCGTTTTATTCGCGGTAACATTGGTGAAGTCACTTAAAAAAACATCTTAATTTTTTATCATCTTCACTATAATATTTAACGCAATGTAGCTGGCGTATATTCATATGGCCAGCTACATGATTGCTTTACTTAATTACCTATTAAGCCTTTAATATGTTCAACAACACTTCTCCCTAAAGCACTTAAGGCATAGCCTCCCTCAAGCATTGATATGATTCGACCTTCGCTGTGCTTATCAGCAATAACCTTGAGTTCATCGGTGACCCATCGATAATCGCTTTCAGTTAGACTGATTTGCGACATCTCATCTTCAATGTGAGCATCAAAACCTGCTGAAATGAAAATAATTTGCGGTTTAAATTTTTCTAAAGCAGGCAACCAATGCTTACTAATCGCTTCTCTAAACTCAGGCCCTTTGCATGTTGCTGGTAATGGCGTATTAATAATAGGTGGCGTATCACTTTCTTGCATTTCAAAGGGATAAAAAGGGTACTGATAGCTTGAACAGAATAAGTAACCGGCCTCTTTGTTATTCGCTGTTGCTCGTTTAATGATATCTTCTGTGCCATTACCGTGATGCACGTCAAAATCAACGATAGCAACGCGCTCTAATTGATATTTATCTTTTGCGTAGGCGGCGGCAATAGCAATATTATTAAAAAAACAAAAACCCATACCTTTATCATATTCTGCATGATGTCCAGGTGGGCGGGTAGCACAAAAAGCAGCATTTAAGGTTTTATCCATCACTAAATCAACGGCATTAATTGCCGCGCCTGCCGATAAAAGTGCCGCAGGTAACGTGTCAGCATTCATACTTGTGTCGTCATCGATACGAAAAATGGCTGCTTTGTCGTCTATGGCTGGAGCATTATCAAAAATATGTTGAATATATTTTTTATCATGGGCAAGTGAAATTAAATCTCGGTCAATAGGTGTGGCGTCGTATTGTCGAATAACACACTCAAGCCCACTACGGATAAGTTGATCTTGAATTGCCCCCATTCTTTTTGGACTTTCTGGGTGATAATCTCCCATGTTGTGACCATTACATTTATGATGACCAATTACACCAACTGTCATTGTGCTTCCTCTGTATCTGCTGTTTTCGTATGTTCTAGTTGTAACTCTAAATTAAGTTCGTCCATTTCTTCAGAATACTTTCGAATAAAACCTACCTTTTCAAATACCTTTAACATAGGTGCATTATCTCGGCGAACACACGCAATAAGCTTATCTAATTGTCGTATAGTGGCAATTTTTATTATTTCGTCTAATAACGTTTTTGCCATTCCTTTGCCTCGTTTATCTTCGCTGATAACAAAAGCAACTTCACCACAATTATGACTCTCGATATAGTAATAGCGCCCAACCGCATGAATCACATCAGCTAAATTAGTGCGCTGGGTAAAACACAAAGCTAAGTCTTTATGTTGGTCAACACTCACGAGCTTGCAAGCGTTCTCACGAGTCATTTGCGTAGCATGGTGGTTATAACGCATGATTAATGTTTGTTTGGTATGCGAATAGAAAAATTCTTGCAAGCGGCGTTCATCAGCCGGAGCTAACGGTCGCAAATAATAATTAATCTCGCCAAAGGTGAACTTCTTTAGTTCTATTTCGCCTAATTCAGGTACGGAAGTGGGTGAACTCTCTTGATATTCAGGCACCCAATAGTTTTTACGGACATCTTTTAAGAGTTGTTCGCGAAACTTAGGGTGAGCAATACGAATGAGTTCTAAAGCCCGTTCACGGATACTTTTACCTAATAGCGAGGCAATACCATATTCGGTAACAACATAAGCAACATGGCCTCGCGACGTCACCACACCGCCACCTTCAGTAATATGAGCGACAATGCGAGAAATTTTTCCGTCTTTAGTTGTAGAAGGTAGCGCAATAATAGGTCTACCACCCTTACTTAATGATGCACCACGCACGAAATCAACTTGACCACCAATGCCACTGTAAAAGTGATAGCCAATTGAGTCGGAAACAACCTGTCCGGTTAAATCTACTTCAATGGCGCTATTGATAGAAATCATATTGTCATTTTTTGCTATGTTTACGGGAGAATTTACATGTTCTGATGGATAAAACTCAACATGAGGGTTGCCGTCAACAAAGTCATATAAGCGTTGTGTACCCATACAAAAGGTCAGTACTGCTTTACCTTTATGGAAGGTTTTTTTACGGTTGTTAATAACACCTGAGAGCATTAAGTCAATCACGCCATCGGAAATCATCTCACTATGAATACCTAAATCTTTGTGGTTCGCCAAATACCTTAAAACGGCTTCAGGAATTTTTCCTATGCCTATTTGTAAAGTTGAGCCGTCATCAATGAGCATTGAAACATATTGTCCTACTTGTTCTGCGACACGGTCAATGGTGGGTTGTGGGAAAACAGGCAGTGTTTGCTCGGCTTCTAGCCATGCATGTATCTGATTAACATGAACAAAGCTATGGCCATTAGTGCGTGGCATCTTTGAGTTGATTTGTGCAATAACATAGGTTGCTGATTTCACTGCCGATGAGACGATATCGACACTAACACCCAATGAGCAATAACCATATTCATCTGGAGGACTCACCATGATTAAAGCGGCATCAAGTGGTAAAACATTTTCACGAAATAAGCGGGGAATATCAGAAATAAAGCTGGGAGTGTAATCAGCTCGGCCTTCAGCAATGGCTTCACGAATATTTTTTCCACCAATAAACAACGCATTTACCTTGAATAGATCTTTGTGTTCAGGCGTCGCCCATTTGTTATCAGAGAGCGTTAAAATATGTACCGTTTCAATGTCGTGTAATTTGGCGCTGTTAGCAATTAAGTCGTCGATTAAGGCGTTAGGGACCGCGGCATTAGAGCCAATAAAAATTCGATTACCGGACTTTAGAAACTGATCCCATTTTACTTTTTTCTTGTCTTGGTCGAATAATGACATAGTAAGTCGCTCTTATTAATAATGATAAATAAAGTATGCCGTAACAGCGAAAGACTTTATTGATTATAATCAAGGCAACTGAGTATAACGTAACGTGTTTGTAAATGGACTTATACCTTAGTCTTAAACCTGATTATCTAACTAGGGGGTGTTAATTTAGTGCGATATTTAAGTAAAGGCGAAACAACATTGAGTCATATTTAAAAGTGACTTAATAACATCATTACTTTTTATCCGCTTTTATGTCAGGTTAATATAAAGGATAAAACCGACCCAACTTAATGTTAAAAGAGACCAAGGTAAGCTGAGTGACTTTCTTGTTTGTGGTCTTGCATCGATATTATTTGTAGCGAGTTTTTCTTGGTTGGTCTTTTCTCTTAATAGCGATTTTTTAGCTTTATCTCGTTCTCGTGATTTCTTCCCTTGTTGCTTTTTATATTCGGCAATACCTTTTTCAATGCCTTGAGCAATAAGCTTGGTTTGTTCTTTGGTTTGTTTGGGTTTTTGTATACTTTTGGCAACTTTTTGTGCTTCTGCTTGACGTTCTTGCGATTGTTTATGCATCATTTATTTTATTATCGTCTAATATATATATTATAAGGATGAATTTATAAGAACCTCACCGGTTGATCAAGGCTTATCTTAACTTTTTAAAGTGATAAATCATGCGTATGTCAACCTAGGTAGTTGTTAAACTTTGACTGAAGATTGTCTCGTTTTATGGCATTATTATTTAAAAATAATTTACTTATTTTACTTATTTTACTTGTTTTTATTAGTATGGATAGTTATGCATATAATGAAAATGAAGCGAAAACTTCAGAAAAAGAACAACCTGTCATTCAGGTGGTATCTGAAATTTATCCGCCTTACCAAGTGATTAATGAAATCGGTGAGCTTGGGGGACTGTCTGTTGATAAAGTAAAATTACTCTTTCATCGCTCGTCTATAAATTATCAGGTAAAGATATATCCGTGGGCACGAGGTTATCAATTAGCGTTAACGCAACCTAATATCTTTATATTTTCGTTGTTAAGGACACAAGAAAGAGAGTCTTTATTTCGGTGGGTAGCACCATTATGTTCGATAGAATTTTCATTTTATCGGTCAAAAAGCAGACCTGATATTCAACTGAATTCAGTAGCCGAAGCAAAAAAATACCTTATTGGTGCACAAAAAGGGCAAGCATCAGCGGAGTATTTATTAAGGCTAGGTTTTGAACCAGAAAAGAATCTGTCTATTTCTTATAATAACGATAATTTTATTCAAATGTTAGCCTTTGACCGTGTTGAACTGATTGTTCTCTCTTCAACATACTTTGCATCACTCATAGCAACAAACTCACCTTATGCTGACAAAATAGAACCTGTTTTTCCTATCAATTATTTAACGCGTAATTTGTATTTAGCGAGTAGCCTTAATACCTCAACAGATTTGATTAGTCGACTTGAGAAAGCCTATGATGAATTAGCGCCACAATTTGATCATAATTGTAAAGAATAAGCCTTTTTTTCTTAATGGGTTGGTTAAATTACATGGATAATGGTTAAAAGTACTAAATCATAATGTCTTTTATGTTTTTTTATTACCCTATATATGTAAGTTATTGTAATTTATTATTATTATTGATGGTCTGTTTATTGCTTCATTTTCAATCGTATTTTAACTGTTTAAAGGAATAATAAGATGGCCGTTAACATTGCAGACCGACCTATCGATAAAGTAAGAGAAGAGGTTGTTGACCAATTAGTGATGAATTATAGTCACGGTGAGCTTTCACATGAAGCTTTTGAAAGACGATTAGACCAAGCAATGGCTTTTGAATCAAATGAAGAGCTTGTTTCACTTGTTGCAGATTTAGACTTAACCGTCGATCAAGAATATATAGAAAAGAAAAAGGAAGACTTTCGCTTTAATTATGCTTCTACTCCAACTGATGAAAGTGATTTACTTGTTAATATTTTTAGTGGAAGTGGCCGCAGTGGCGAATGGCGTGTCGCTAAAGAAATTAAGTCGATAAATATTTTTGGTGGTTGTGATATCGATTTTAGTGAAGCCATATTTACGCAAAGAGAAGTTACTGTAAAAGTCTTTTGTTTGTTTGGTGGCATTGATATATATGTGCCTGAAAATGTGAAAGTCGTTTCAAAAGCTTTTTGTGTTTTTGGTGGTGTCGACAATAAAGCGCCATCTACTGATTATATTGATGCCCCCACAATTTACGTTGAAGGAGTCGTGTTATTCGGAGCTTTAGATATCACCCTTAAACGTACACTGAAAGAACGTTTTATCGCTTTTGCTGATGGTTTAAAAGATATATTTAATTAGCTTTTATTATCTATACACTTTGTTGACTTCGGTTAAGCTTTTATAAATCTCCTTATGTTATTTTTAGTCTTAACAAAGTAGAGGGGATAAAGTGACTGATAAGCAAACGATTAAATTACTAAAAGTGATAATGTTTTTTGGCCTTTTTCTTTTCTTACTTGGCCATTATCTTTTATCTTATGCGGATCTGCCTGAAAAAATGGGTGTAAAAGGTATTATTATCTGTGCTGCCTGTATGGCTTTTGGGTTAATTTTTTCATTACCGACAAAAATGTATCTAACCTTTTTATGGGTTAAACGAGAGAATGATCAAACTTGTAAATATAAAGCACAAAAAATAGATAAAAAAAACGCGAGCACGTAATATGCTCGCGTTTTTTGTTAAATGAAACTGATAAAGCCTAATCAGTAAAGGTAATCCTTGGCTTCGCACCGATAGATGAATCTATTTTAGGGTAGCAAAGTAAAAGTCTTGCAGAGGCAATGCCTTGTTCTTTAACCATGTAATCTTTAAAAGCATTAAGACGTTGCTCAGACAATTTAGCGAGTTGCTTTATTTCATCTTTGTCGGTAATTGCAGCACCTAAAGGTTTATTAATATCCTCTGGTGTTGCAATTGCACATAATGTTAACTGTGTATCAAGTTTGTCTTTCATTAACGAAGAAAACTGAGTTAGAAACTCACTATGGTGATCCGTTAATTGAGTTTCTTTTACAGGGAATTCAAGGTCATTAAAGCGTACTTTGAGTAAGTAACCACCTGCAGACATAGCAATATTGACAACATTGGCATAGGGAACAAATGTTGCCATCAAATATTCTTTAGCCGCTGACATTGTTGCTTGCTTGACCATTAAGCTGATAAAACCACTCATGCCAAACGATGGATCATCAGTGCTGCCTGTTAATGGAATATCTAGCTCTACATTCCCATCGCCGTCTTTTAACATGCCTAATGCTATATTAAACGGCACTGATGTCTGACTTTTTATGGTGCCCGTTTCATGATCGTTGGCTGCGCCAAGTTCAACGCCTCTTAAAAGTAATACGGTATTGCCGCCAATATTGGCATTATTAACGGTAATATCAAGTTCTACATCAAGCTGGCCGCTCTTAAGTTCATGTTTAAGTGCGCCTGAGATATAGGTTGATAATGACGGTAGGCTCACTTCTTTGAAGAAACCTTTTAATTGATAAAAGTCTTCATGACTAAAAGGCTTAGCAATTGCTGACAAATCAAAATTAGCATACTTATCACTGCTTCCCTTTAACGAAAATTGGCTCTCTTGCTTTGGTTTTTGATTATCAAAAGGGCCAGCGTTAAAGGTTGAGATACTAAATTCTCTTTCATAATGAGGGCTGGTACTACGGTCAATAAAATGAATTTGTGCGCTGTCACCCAATGAAAAACTATTAAGTGACAATAAGAAGGGCGATTCAGTACTCTCTGTCGCTACGTCAGCAGTATTTGGCTGATTGACATCTTTTTCTATCGCCGCTTCAATAGGTTGCTCACCTTTTGGCGAAACGGGCAATCCGGTAATATTTTTTTCTTTATCAAGGTTGGTATCAATTGCTAAGCCTAAAAGGCTAATAGTGTCGATAGATAAACCCTGCTGCGATACAGTAATATTATTAATATTTAAATTTTTGAACTGGGCTAAAGGTGGTAGCTCATCGGTGGTGTTTTCAGCAAATAGGCTTTGCTCAATAATAAGGTTGGCGATATTAGCTGTTATTAGCGACTCCAATGTTGTTATGGCAATGTCATCAAGCTTTATCGCTGATATGTTGGCCAAAACTTGTGACTCTATCTCATCGTACGCCATTAAATTATTGACGTTTAATTTAGCGGTTCCTGATATCTTCGGGGCTTGGTCACTGACGAGTTCGATAGATAAGTTTTGCAAAGATAAAGGGTCGATATTAAGTGCAACTGTTTTATTTCTTTGTGCTGCCTTAAAGCCTGCTGATATCAGCTCAAATTTTTCAAGGTTAATATGCGTAGCAGTATCGGTGATTGAAACTAACTGTTTACTTTTAATACTGACAGAGCCCTGCATCATTAAAGGGGCTTGCTCTGTGCTATTAGCTATAAAAGGTTGAAATGGCGCCAGCGCCAATTCAGATAAAGTTAATTCTGAATTTATTTCACCCTGATTTTCAGCTAGTTGTGCTTGTAATGTTAAAAGTAAGGGAGCTTTATTGATGAACGCGTTAAGGGATAGTTCAGCTCGTTGTGCTTGAGCTGAAGCGAGAACATTCTTTATGAGTAATGAATTAATTGCAAATTCTTGCTGACTTTGTTTCACACTTATATTAAAAACAGCATTAGAGAGGCTAAAATTAGGTAACGACAATTGATAATTATTCGGTTTGTTTTTTGGCTGAATTTCATCCGGTTGTGTAACAGAAGACGAAGGGGATTCTGTATTGTCAGCTATAACAAAACCACCAATTATCGGTGTTTTATTATTTAAATTAACATCTATATATAATCCATCAATAGCAAATTCTGAAAAATGTAAAGTATCGGTTAATAGCCTATATAAACTCGCCGTAACCGCTAATGATCTAACCTCTACAACAGGCTTTTTAATAGTGTTTTTTGTCGTTATGGCAAGTTCACTTATCGTTAAGCGTGACAAAAAAGGGTTGTAACGAATGGTGGTTGTATCAGCCAATATCAACTGCTGTTCACTAAGGTACTTACCGAGATAATGTTGACTAATAAAAGGTGATGATATCCAAATAACTAGAAAAAGAGCAATAAAGAATAAACCGACAAATTTAACTGTTTTAGTGGCGGTTTTTACAAAAGAAGAAGACATAAATTTCCTAATTTAAGGGGGGTGTTATTATAATTGATTATCCGGTTGAGCAAGGCAATTTACCTTTCAACATAATGGCGTTGTTACTCAAACGATACTTAACTGCAATATTCTTGTTAAGCGTGCGTAGGTTATTGACTTTTTTATCTACTGTCTAGTGTTATGGTCGTAATGCTGTAAGTAATATCAGGTCGATTCAGTCATTTTTATTGCTCAACAGGATTTAACATCGTATGCTCATCTTAAGTGGTCTGACCTTTAACTATTGCCAATTTAATTAACGTTTAATAAACCTATGATAAATCAAGAATCTTTATTTTTACCTCAAGGTGAACATCAACTTCATTTAAGGCACATTTGGAAAAAAAAAGGGGGAATACCCGTTTTTATGTTACATGGCGTGATTGAAAACGGTTTGATTTTTTATACTAAGAAAGGTAAAGGTTTAGCTTGCTACCTAGCGGAGCAGGGGTTTGATGTTTATGTAGCTGATTTACGTGGCCGAGGTGAAAGTACTCCTCGTATTGATGCAAGTGCTGAACATGGTCAATTTGAAGCGATCACCCAAGATATACCACTTTTTATCGATTACATTTCTCAAACAACAAATCAGAAAATTCATCTTGTTGCCCATTCATGGGGAGGTGTTTTATTAGCGAGTACGCTTGCTAGGTTTCCAACGGTTATGGAAAATATTCGCAGTAAAACTTGTTTTGGAACAAAACGAATGGTGACCGTGAAAAGTTTAGAGAAACTTTTTAAAGTCAATATAGGTTGGAATAATTTAGCCCCTAAACTTGCAAAGCAAAAAGGCTTCTTAGATGCTAAAAAACATGGTATTGGCTCTGATAACGAAACAAGACAATCATTAGCAGATAGTGTTGCTTGGGTCAAAAAAAGCGAATGGCATGATACTACGGATGGCTTTGATTACTTTCAAGCAGCAAAACGGGTAGATTGGCCACCGACATGGCATTTTACTGGGAGTAAAGATAAAGTCTTAGGCCATGCTAGAGATGTAAATATTTTCATTAATGAATCGAACCCTCAGGCGAAGTTTACTTTACTGTCGAAATCTTTAGGCAATATGCAAAATTACGATCATATTAATATCCTTACTCATCCCAATGCTAGAATTGATCATTATCCGCAGTTGGTTAAATGGTTGAAGTCTCACTAATTTATACCCTCGATTACTTTTTATAAGCCTTTACGCTACTAAATATTCAATAATACTGTTATAAAATCATATCATCATTTTTTTAAATGGATTTAGAACATGAATAAAACTATCGTTTTTATGACAAGTGCCTGCTTTCTTGTCGGGTGTCAGTCAATTTATACCGCCCAAACTACTATTCCCATAAAAGAAAAAAAACCTGTAGAGCAATCAATACCTAAATATCAAGAATTTATTCATAGTGGTGACATCTTACCTATTCAATATATTGTTGATATTAAGGGTAATACTATTGATTTAACGAATAATAAAAAACGCAAATTGGTGATTTTATTTGCAACCTGGTGCCCAGATTCTAACCGAGCGCTTAAAGCACTTAATGAATCGCCATTATTGAATGACCCAGCGGTTGATATTATTGCAATTGCCCGCGAAGAAACAAACGAAGATGTCATTAAGTGGCGCGACAAAAATAATATTCGTGTGCCATTAGCCACAGATGTTAATCGTAGTATTTACCAACAGTTTGCCGTTGGTGGTATTCCTCGTTTAATTACGGTAGGTAAAGATAATAGAGTAATAAAGATGAACTTAGCTGAAGGACAAGAGCAACTAAAGCTTATTCAATGGTAGGACTGGCTAGCAGTATTATTAGTGCAGGAATTGTTACAATTCTCTATTTGGTTTTTACGATCCATTTTATTAGAATTGAACTTTGTTAATTATTTGTAATCAACAGTAGTGCTACTTCCTTGTGGTTAATTTCATGCTCAAGGAAAAATGAATAAAACTTTAAAGGATTATCATGTCAACAATAACAACAATAACGACAGCTTTATTATTAACGACGTTAGCTTCCCCCTTATCACTCGCCAAAGCGAATAAATTAAACTTCCATAAATCTCAACAAAATTCTGAACATAAAATAACGGGAAAACTGTTGTATTTGAATGACAGAAATGGCGATGTCGATTTACTCATTCATGACGATAAACGTTTTAGCTATTACCCACGCATTGCTAAAGACGGGTTAACAAAAAAAGCTCAACTTATTGAAACACCTGATAATGCGCAGTTTTATAATCAAGCAAAATTAGCCAATAAAAAAAATGAAGTTATCGTATATTTAACCGGCGATGCGGTGATGTCTTACAATATAGAGGATAAAACACTCAGTAAATTGTTAGATGTTGATACTTTATATAAATATCAAAGCATTTTTGAAATGAACTTTGGTGAATTTGTCCAAGACTTTAACGAAGATGGGCTAAGCGACTTTATTACTTATAGTTTAGATACAACTCATCTGTATCTGCAAAAACCTGATGGGTCATTCACTCATCAATCGTTAGCTATTTCTCCACGGATTGAAAAGTCGGGTAGTGGTATATCCTTTAAACCACAAGATTTTTATCACGCTGATTTTACACATGATGATAAAAAAGATATTGCCTTCCAAGTTGATGACCAATTGTTAGTCTTTGCTCAATCAGAAGATAAATCATTTAATAATAAAATAATGACTGTTTCCTTAAATGCTCATTTAGAAAATAAAAACTCTGCGATAAAAAAACAGCAAGGTGAAAAAAGTGCAGATGTGAATCTTGAAACTATTGAAGATATTAATGGTGATGGCCTCGTTGATATAGTCACTAAAGAATCGGTACGAGAAGGCATGATGTCTAGAACTAATGTACTTATGGTGCGTTATGGCTTTATCGACAATGGTGTCATGAGTTATAAGAAAGAAGCTGATGGTCAAGCTACTTTTGATGGTCAAGGTATGATTAAGTTTAAAGATGTTGACGGCGATGGCTTGAAAGACTACTACACACTGAGTGTTGAAATGGGTATTGGCACAATGATGTCTGCAATGTCTGGTGCTATTGATATGGATTTACGATTCTACAAATTAGGCCAAAATGGTAAATATGTTAAAAAACCTTCTTATGAAAATGAAGTTGAAGTGTCAATTGGTTCAAGCAGTGACGGTGAAGCGCTTACTGAGGTAAGCGATTTTAATGGTGACGGTATTAACGATTTGATCCTCAAGACTGATGATGAAGAATTCACTATTTATTCAGGCGCTAAAGGTAAGCGCTTATTTGCTAAACGTGGTGCTGATTACGAAATTGCATTACCTAAGAGTGTTCGCACAGAAGTTAAAGATTTTAACAACGATGGTAAAGCAGACATCCTCTTTTTATATGGTAAACACTATGATGAAGACGAAGAAAAAGAAGTCGGTGAGAATAAACTCACCTTATGGTTATCTGCGAGTTAATTAACACTAAAACTTCGCTATACTATAAACGTTGAAGGGTATCGTGTCATGGTTCACAAGGAGTTTCGATATCCTCGATGAATTATTATGATTTATGCTATATAAATCATCGATACCACAATATTTTTTTAGCAATGTCATTGCGCTATAGATAGCAATAAATGACGATTTTTAAGGTTATATTATGCGTTTTTTGTCCCGTAGATTGGTTCTTCCTAATGATTTAAACTATGCAAACTCGCTCTTCGGTGGTAGAGCATTAGCGTGGATTGATGAAGAAGCAGCGATTTTCGCCATTTGTCAATTAGAGACTAACTGCTTAGTGACTAAACATATTGGCGCTATTAATTTTGAATCTCCAGCCGTGCAGGGAGATGTTGTTGAGTTTGGTCTATCGACTAAAAGCGTCGGCAGAACCTCAATTACCATTACTTGTTTAATGCGTAATAAGATTACTAAAAAAACCATTTGCTTAGCTGACGATATTGTCTTTGTGCAAGTTGACCCTGAAACCAAAGAACCTATTCCTCACGGAAAAACATTAGCGGCTTTACAAGCGCAAGAAACGTTATAAATTTACCAACACTGTGATCCCTTTTTTGGCGTTTTATTTTAAAATAAGCATTGTAAATTAAAGTTACCTATTGATTTATAATGCTATTTTTCATGACCTGTCTTTATTCGCCCATTTTAGTGAACGCTATAGTGAATACTTCCGCATGAACGATAAAAGCTAAGCACTCACTTTTTTTGCAAATAAACCTTCAATTTGTAATCGCAGTCTATTTTTAACCTGTTTATTCAAGCCCATTGTGAAAAGTATGCTTGAAATTGTAGCGACAACTATTATTGTTTTATATAACTTTATGCCAGTAAACATAACTAAAAGCATTAACAAGAGTGCATAAGTTAATCCCATTACAGCGAGACATAAACACAGTCCTTGCACCTCTTTATTTTGAAATATTTTCATGCTCCATTCCTTTTTGTATTCAATACAAATGAGCTTAGCAAAGATATCTTATTCGCTCTATAGCGAAATTAATCATAAATGTTACATGAGATTTCGAAGGTTAATTTAAATAGATGTCACAAAGTAAAGTGTCATGGGGTCTTGTTAATGAAATAAGAAGTTTTCTCTTTTTATACGTTATTTTAAGGACCAGTATGAATATAGTACATATAATATTAGCAGTGCTTGTGTTTTCGATGAGTCTTAATACTAAAGCCGAAAGTTGTATTCGTGTTGAAGTACAAGGAGCAGGGCAACCCTTAATTTTAATTCCAGGGTTAATGAGTGATGGTAGTGTTTGGCAGCAAAGTGAAAAATATTTAGCAAAAAATTATCAAGTACATACGGTCAGTATTGCAGGGTTTGCAAAGACTAAAGCTTGTGCTGACGCAGATAATATTTTGTCCCAAGTGAAATCTGAATTATTAAGTTACATAGAGCACCATAAATTACAAAAGCCAGTATTAATGGGTCATAGCTTAGGGGCATTTTTATCTTATAGTCTAGTAATAGAAAATGAAACGCTATTTTCTGCGGTTATTGCCGTCGATGGCTTACCCTATATTGCGCCAATATTTACCAAGACATCAGCGACTACGCCAACAGACATGCGGCAACAAGCTGACTACATAAAAAATATCTATCAACAGGCAACAGCTCAGCAAATGGCTGATATGACTAAACAAACCATTGCTATTCAAGCAACGTCAATAGAAAATCAACAAGCGGTTATTGCTATGGCAAAAGTATCTGATCAAAATACAGTGGCTTCAGCTTTACATTTTTTATTACTTAATGATTTAAGGGAGCCACTAAAAAAGGTTAAAACACCCTTGTTACTTATTGCTGCCCAAGGTGCATTTACCAATGAAGCGTCTCGTCGATTCGCTACCGCTTTATACCAACAACAAATAGAAAATGTACCCAATGCTCATTTAATTACCAATACTGATGCTAGACATTTTATTATGTGGGACGATAATGAATGGTTAATGGCAGCAACTGATTTATTTTTACAGGGCGTCTTATAAACATGCTACTTACTGATGAACAACAATTGCTGCCTGATATTGCTTTAGCAAAGTTGGGTGATTCACTTGCCTTTACCCGCTTAATTGAACAGTTAGCTAATACAGTTGGTTCTATTGCTTTAGCTATTACCCAAGATCTTGATAGCAGTGAAGATGTTAGCCAAAAAGTTTTTATTAAAGTCTGGCAGGAAATAAATCAACTAAAAGAAAATATAAGCTTTTTACCTTGGGTTCGACAAATAACGCGCTATACCGCGTTAAACCATATAAGAGATGAAAAAGTTAACCGAAACATAAAAGGAGATGAAACTGAACTTTTGCTTGCTACACTTATTGACCCTAGTCATTCAGCTGACGTAGGATTACTGAGGGAAGAGCAGAATACTTTAATCCAAACTCTTTTAGCTCAATTACCTGATGAGAGTCGGGAAATTGTGCTGCTATATTATAGAGAACAGCAGAATACCGAATCAGTAGCCACATTATTAGGCTTAAATGCAGCGACAGTCAGAAAACGTTTAAGTCGCGTGCGGGCCTTAATAAAAGACCGAGTATTAGCACGTTATGGTCATGTTATATTATCAACAAGTCCGTTAGGTTTAGCGACGTTAGTTTTATCGGGGCTTTCAGTGAGCTCGCCTGTTGCGGCTGCAGTGGTCACAAAAAGTATGGTCAGCAGTCAAGGTCATTGGTTAGTAAAAATACTGCTAGCTTTAGGAGGAGCAATGCTCGGCGCTTTACTTGGTATGGTGGCAAGTTATATTGGCATGTCTAAAGTCATTGAAAAATTGGTAGATGAAAAACAAAAAGCTCAGCTTAAGGTTTTACGTAATAAAACCGCTTTTCAATTGTTCCTTAGTGGTATTTTATTTACCTTAAGTTATGAATTTACAGAAGGTTGGGGTATGCCTTTTTTATGTTTTATAACATTATTTTATTTTATCTATCGCTCAACTCAACAAGTGAATGCACTTGTTGGACTTCCGAAGGATATAACAAAATTAACTGACACTGATTTGATTCAGCAATCAAGAAAAGACCAGTTTTGGTGCCAATTTGGTCTCGTAGCAGGTTTTGTAGGAGGTGGCACTGGTCTGATGGTTGGCTTATATAATAGTGGTCGATTTACGACCTTTTTTTAGCAAAGAAAAGAATTAAAATAGGAATTGTATGCAATTAAATGATTTACTCGAAAAGTTAAGTGTCACACCCGCGCAGGTTGAATTTAACGAAGTGATGGCTGTTATTTTGGCTACCTACCATTATAAGCCTTGTACGTTTAGTAATGGAGAACTCCTTAATGAGGCTGGTACCAATGAAGGGTCATGTAAAATTTTTTATTTTGCAAAGTTACATCATTTGTCCGACCAAGAAACATTAGCGTGTTTTGGTCAATATTACCGTCAAGATGTTTTGCTTCATCCAGAGGGGGGAGATCACGGAAATATTAGAAACTTTATCAAGCAGGGGTGGCAAGGTATTCACTTTGAAGGCATTGCGCTCTCTTAATTAAGAATCATCTTCTAATAGATATTGCTGGTAACCCTTTACGCCAAAATAGCGAGTAGATTTTTTAAGCTTGATCATTTTGGCGATAAGCAAGTCGCCAAAGTATATTTTGACCACTTCTTTATCACCGTTGGAATCTGATTGGTATTGGTGCATTGAATTCTTTCTTAAATTATCAAATTCTGTTTTCATGATCAGTTTCAAATGCTAATTCTCTTCTGTTAAAGGACGAGTGTATTTATTTATTATTGCGCGTATTTTTCCTTGCTGTTTTAATTTATTAATCGCTTGATTAATAACAGGCACGATATGGGCTTTTGATTTTTGTATACGTAGTGGACGAATTGAATGCTCATGCACTTGGCCTGTTTCTATGTTTAATTGATGAATATTACTCAGGTAGTTAACAATGGTTTGGTCAGCAATACCAACATTTAACCTATTACCTTCAATAAGTTTTAAAAGCTTTAGTTCACTTTCTACATCATAGCGGTTAAATACGGTATCAAAAGCATAACCGTAGCCCTTAATCGTAGCAATTGTTTCGTTTGCTAACGCATCAATTTTTCTTAATTGGCCTTGTGGAAAAACAAAAACATCTTCAGTTTCAAATAACGGTTGGCTGTATAATGAAATTGTACTTTCGCTTGAACGCCACTCGGCGATAGGGCAACATTCAATGTCAATCTTACCTTCTATAAAGCTAGAACGTATTCGCGCAGATGAAAGATAAACAAATTCTAATTGGTAAGGGGTGAGTTTAAAAATTTCTTGAAATACTTCAACATAAATACCGCGATGTTCTATTTCTCCAAATGAATAAGGAGGGTGCCCTTCAAAAGAGAGTGCCACCTTAATGGTTTCAGCTTGGGCACTTAAACATATGCACAAAAAAATTGAAATCCACTTCATGTTTTTAAAACTCGCGGTTACTGTTGTCGTTATATCACTTAACTATAACAACAACAGTGAAATCTGCTTAATAAATATTTATCTAAGCATTATTTTACTCACCACTTTTTTAAATTTACTGACGATATACCCTAATAACGTGTAAATATATCTTGAGTTGAGTAAAATAACCAAACGAAATTCACAAGGAAAATTTAGCTTGAAACCGTTAAATAGCGTTCAGGTAAATCATTATTGCTGGTGAATTAATCGTTCAAGTTCTTGCTTTGATAAATAGTTTTCCATTGTCGAACGTAGTAATTTATATAATAAAATTGAACCGTCAATTTCCTCTTTACGGTTAGTTAAGCTTTCTATATTTAAACCTAATGGTAAATCATACGGTAATACAGCGTCGAGTATTTGCTGTAGAGTGTTTAAGCAGATACGAATAGATTCATAAAGGGGTTTTTGTGCGTTAAGAATACGTAAGCTGGTTGCTTCAGGTACGCTGACGCCTAACCATTCAATAAACTCTAATGTTTTTTTACTGCCACACGGTGAAAACGTTAAAATGATACGTTGTGGCTTTAATCCTTGTTGCTGACATTCGATCGCATAGCGCGTTAACATATCTATGGTGGCTTGTGGGTTATAAATAGCTTGAGAGATAAAGAAGTTACATCCTTGCTGATGCTTTTCTATTAACCGAGTATGTTCATTACCTTTATTTGCATGCCGCTCTGCGATGGTAATACCGCCGATAAAGAAATCATTTTTGTTATCAACTAAGGTTTTATATGCACTGGCAAGCGGTAGTGAAATATTATTCTTTTGCGAAGGGCTTCCTACAAGAACAACATCACGAATGCCATATTTCTGCCAAGCTTCATTAGCCCATAGATTAAAGTCATCACTATTTGATTGAACAACACTCTTATAAGTGATCACCGGACGTTGAGATTTATTCTGTAGTAACGATGAATAGTAACGGGGATCTAATGTTGATTTAAACGGGAAGGGGCGAGGTATATTCGTACGCGAATTTTCATCTTGAATATCGTAAACAATCAAACCATCGAAATCAATATCACTAACGCGTTCAAGCAGCTTTTCAGCAATCAATTCAACTTGCTCTACAGCAGTATCACTTTTGGGAGGGGTTGTGCCAATAAAATAGACGCCACGGGTGTTATCGTTATAACGAGCTCTTAATTCAGATCCTTTGTTCACTTTATTTCAATACCGTAATTTTGATAAAACTGATGAGTTCATAATACCTGCTTGGTCGTTATAAATCTCTGCCATATTTATATTTTATTGTTGATAAAAAAATAAAAAGGGAATGAGGCCTTTTATGTCAATATTATTGTTTGCGCACTAGATTATTTGTCCATAAAAAAGCCCAGTCATTGACTGGGCAAAAAATATAAGGGAGAAACATAATCAATAAAAGTTTAGCTTTCGTTTGCTCCTATCGAATGGTTAGTACTTGAAGCAGCGCGTGGTTGCAATAAACTTTTACCATTTATTGCTATTTTTCTTGGTTTCAATGCTTCTGGTATTTCTCTTTCTAAATCAATATGAAGTAAACCATGCTCCATAAAAGCACCAATAACTTTAACATGTTCACCGAGCTGAAATTTTCGCTCAAAATTTCGCTCTGCAATACCTTGATGTAAAAAGTTTCTGGGTGAAATATTATCGCTTACTGGTTTTGTACCCGTAACGATTAAGGTGTTTTCTTTTGATTCAATCTCAAGATCCTCATCGGCAAAGCCAGCAATAGCCATCGTAATACGGTATTGGTCTTCAGCAAGTAATTCGACATTGTAGGGCGGGTAAGATGATTGTTTGTCTGAACGAGATGCTTTTTCAATTAAACCCGCTAAGTGGTCAAAACCAATAAATGAGCGGTAAAGTGGGCTGAAATCTGTTTGTGTACGCATAATTCATATCCTATTAGTTATACCCATAATGTATCGTTGAGGGTATTAGCAATATGTGATTTCCTTTGGAATATTTCTGTGCTTGCTATGGCCAACATTTAGTCGCGAAATAGACAGGCTGAAATTATTATTCAAAAGAATTTAAAGTGCCTTTCAATATTGAACAGGCGGTTAATGTAGCCCCTTTAAACTGATGGCGACTACACTAATAAAGATGGGAACGATGTTGTGTTTTTCAAGTTTATCTATAAATAAAAATAAATGTTTTTTTAAGTTGTTGATATTTAGTTTATTTATTTTCGATATTTGCAGAGGGACTTTCTTGGGGTAAGCTCTCTATTGGGCTGAGGGCTGTGATTGTTGAAAGCGCTAACTCATAGTTTGGATGTTTTGAAATATCGGCAACAATTTCTTTATAAGCGATTATTCCAGATGAATCGATAATAAATATCGCTCGAGTTAGTAATCCCATATCTTTAATAAGCAAGCCGTAATTTTTACCAAAATCTCGCCATACAGAGTCAGATAATACTCTTATTTTATCGATATTTTCTGTTTCACAAAAACGTTTTTGTGCAAAGGGTAAGTCATTGCTAATCGTTAGCATAACAATGTCTTTTGGTAAACTTGCTACTTCTTCGTTAAATCGCTTTGTTTGTAAAGAGCAGACACCGGTATCTAAACTTGGTACTACTGAGATAAGTAAGTTTTTCCCCGAGAATTCAGCTAGTGTTACCGGAACAAAGCTTTCATTAACTACTTTAAAATTAGGTGCCTTTTGACCCACATCTACTTGTGTGCCTAATAAGGTTATAAATTTGCTGTTTGCCTTAACTAAATTTGTTGTTTGTTGTAAGTTATCTTCGTGAAGTGAATTAGCTGACGCCGTGAAAAGCGTAAAATTATTTAAAGTTAATAGCAGTGGAAGACTAACGAATATCGTTGAAAATTTCATAGTGTTTAAGCGCATTATAAAGTTATTGATGAATAGATGTTAACTTTGACAATAAAAAATAGCCATTATTTAGTGCATTATTTCAAATATTATCTATTGTTATTTATAGATAAACAGTAAAATGTTGAAAAATCATCACCTCAACTATTATCTCAAAAATAGGAATAATGAAAATATGTCAATACCCTTGTTAATTTGTGATGACTCAAATATGGCGCGCAAGCAGGTAGCACGCTCTTTACCTGATGACTGGGATGTCGATATAAGCTTTGCCACCAACGGAAAAGAAGGCATTGAAGCAATAAAAGCAGGTAAAGGCGATGTACTTTTACTTGATTTGAATATGCCGGTAATGGATGGTTATCAAGTACTTGAAACTATTATCAAAGAAGATCTAAATACAATGGTGATTGTTATTTCTGGTGATATACAACCAGAAGCACATCAGCGTGTTACAAGTTTAGGGGCATTAGATTTTATTCAAAAGCCCGTCAATAAAACTAAATTAACAGAAATACTTTCTGCCTACGGTATTTTTACTCAACAGAGCAATCAAGAAGAGCTATTGCCCGTTACCGCCGAAAAACCTCCGGTGATAGAAAAATCACCTGCGCATATTGAACTGACACCGCTTACACAGGCTGCGGAAGCTGTTAGCGTTGAAAAAGAAGTAGCAGAGGAAGCCTTTTTCTTAGACCCTGAATTACGAGATTGTTACCAAGAGATAGCTAATGTCGCTATGGGACAAGCAGGGGATCTATTAGCACGCTTACTTGATGTCTTTGTGGTGCTTCCTATACCTAACGTCAATTTAATTGAGGTTAGTGAATTGAGTATGGCGTTATCTGATGTTGAAGAACAAGAAAGTACCTCGGGTATTTGCCAAGGTTTTATTGGTGCTGGTATTTCTGGTGAAGCGCTACTTATTTTAAATGATTCAAGTTTTAAAGATGTTGCTTCGTTAATGAACTACAAGTATGAAGTTGACGAAAGTACAGAGCTTGAATTACTTATGGATTTAGCTAATGTGCTTATTGGCGCTTGTTTAAACGGCGTTTCAGCGCAACTAGATATGCCTTTCAGCCAAGGACACCCTGTTGTTTTAGGGCAGCACAAAAAAATATCAGAGCTAATAGCTACAAATTCTAAAAAATGGAAACGTACACTAGCCATTGAAATTAGCTATAGCATTGAAGATTATTCAATAAAGTGTGATTTACTCTTACTTTTTACTGAAGAGTCTATGCGAACACTTAATAATAAAATCTCTTACTTACTGGATTAACTATGTCATTAGAAACATCACAGATAAATGAATTACATTGGTTAATGGAAATGCTGCATACCATCGATGTAGGGTTGGTTGTACTAGATAGAGATTATAAAGTGCAAATATGGAATGGCTTCATGGAAAACCACAGCGGTTTATTGCCACGTGAAGTAAAAGATAAAGTGCTCTTCCCTTTATTTGATGAAATTCCCGAAGCATGGTTTAAGCGTAAAGCGGAATCAGTATTTTTATTAAAAAATAAAGCTTTTACCATTTGGGAACAGCGTCCCTATTTATTTAAGTTTCAAAATTATCGTCCCATCACAGGTGCGGCTGATTATATGTATCAAAACACCACCTTTATTCCATTAATGTCAGCAACAGGGGTTGTTACACATTTATGCTTAATTATTTATGATGTTACTGACAATGCTTCTCATAAAAAAGATTTGGTGCAAGCGAATAAAGAATTAGCGATTTTAAGCCAAACTGACGGTTTAACGAAATTATTTAATCGCACGCACTGGGAGCACTGCTTACAAGCGGAATATAAGCGCTGGATACGTAGTCAGAACCCAAGTTGTCTCGTGATGATTGATATTGATAATTTTAAAGTCGTTAATGACACCTATGGACACGTTGTGGGTGACGAAGTTATTCGTCATATTTCAGGGCTCATCCGTCATCATGTCCGAGAAACCGATGTTTCGGGGCGTTATGGCGGTGAGGAATTTGTTATATTATTAGCGGATACAACATTAGATAACGGCAAAGTATTTGCTGAACGACTCAGGGAAGAGATTGAAAAATCAATAGTGAAATACAATGATATCGACGTGAAATATACGGTAAGTATGGGAATTGCTGAAATTGATAATAGCATTGAAAGTTATGAGGCTTGGATAGAATTTTCTGATTTAGCCATGTACCGTGCCAAAGACGCTGGGCGAAACCAAATAGCTTTGCATACTAACCCAGTAGCTTAATCCATTAAAACATACGCATAAAAAAAGCCCATAAGGGCTTTTTTTATGCGTTTAAGTTAACATCTTTATTGTTGGTATACTTGCTTACCATTAACCCAAGTCGCGAGTACTTTATTATTCCAAATGTTTTGCTTATTTTCGGTAAAATAATTATTTTCTAATAAGATAAAATCTGCTTTTTTACCTGTTGCTAGGCTACCGATCACTTTCTCTTGGTGTGCAGAATAAGCCGCATCAATAGTGAAACTTCTAAAGGCTTCTAAGCGTGTCATACTTTCCTCATTGTACCAGCCATTTTCAGGTAGATTTTGATGATCTTGGCGAGTTACTGAAGAGTGTAGACCAAAGAATGGGTTAGGAGACTCCACAGGAAAGTCTGAGCCAGCGGCAATAACTGCGTTAGCATTCATTAGTTTTCGCCAAGCATACGCACCTAAAATACGCTGTTTACCAATCCGGTCAACTGCCATGTTTTTATCGCTAGTGGCATGAGTCGCTTGCATTGAAGCGATGATATTAAGTTCAGCAAAACGAGGAATATCACTCAAACGCAATATTTGTGCATGTTCAACCCTATGACGTAATGCCTGAGTCTGGGTCGCTTTTATTTGCGCTTGATATAAGTCTAAAACTACTTTATTCGCATTATCACCAATAGCATGAGTATTTACTTGAAAACCTGCATTCATCGCGGTATTCATATAAAGGGTTAATGCTTCTTTGTTATGAAGCATAAGCCCCTTATGACCCGCATGATCTGAATAATCTGCAATTAACGAAGCACCACGACTACCTAAAGCGCCATCAGCTTGAATTTTTACACTATTAAAATTCAGCATGTCATCACGGCTAGTGAACGGACCTTGTTTGAGTGTTGCTTGCCAATTTTTTGAAGGTAAATACAACATAGCATTGATGCGAATCGGGAGAGACCCTTCACTACTAAGTTCTTTAAATAACTCAAGGTTGTCTGTAAAAACACCAGCATCATGAACACTGGTTAAGCCAAAAGAGACCAATTTATTTAGGGCCTTTTTTAACACTAATTTTTGTTCTTGCCTCGTTAAGGGAGCGATGCTTTTGGTCATTAGATCCATAGCATTATCTATAAAAATACCGGTTGGCTTACCTGATTCATCACGAATTATATCGCCGCCCGTTGGGCTTTTTGTTGCAGATGTTATGCCAGCAAGTTCCATCGCTTTAGTGTTCGCCCAACCCGCATGTCCATCAACACGACTTAACCAAACAGGCGTGTTAGGAAAGTGTTTATCTAAAGATTTTGCGGTTGGAAACTTTGTGTTTTCCCACTGAGTTTGATTCCAGCCACGACCTTGTATCCAAGCAATGCCTGGATTGGCTTTAGCATAATTAACGGCGGATTCTACGGCAGAGTCTTCTGAAAGTGTGCCAACTAAATTAGCTTGCATCAAACTTAATCCGTAACTCAATATATGACCATGGGCGTCAATCAAACCTGGAAGTAAGGTTTTGCCCTGACCATCTATTATCGTCACGTTCTCAGACTGAGGTACGGTTTCACCTTTTGTAAAGAGTTTATCAATTTTATCATGGGTGAATTGAATCGCCGTAAATTCTTTTAACTGTTTATCTGAGAGTGTGTAACCTTGAACATTGGTAATAATAGTTGTTTGTGCAATGGCATAGCTGCTTGATAGCAGGAGAAAAGAGATTGTTGTGAGCAAGTGCTTAGTCAGTATTTTCATAAATAAATCCTAGGTTTTATAATTTTTATTTTTTTGATGTATTATTTTTATTCAATAGAGGATAAAGGGAGAAAAATAAAATTAACAGTATTAATGGCAGTAACCCCTGAATAAATTGCCAATATTGACTATAAAATGTTTTTCCATGTACTAATTTTATTTCTGCTTTGAGTACGGTTTCAGTGAATTGTGGTAGTTTGGCTTGAATATTACCTCGATGGTCAATAATGGCGGTAACACCATTGTTCGTTGCGCGAAGTAAAGGTCGACCAAACTCCAGCGCGCGCATTCGTGCAATTTCTAAATGCTGATGAGGGCCATGTGAATCTCCAAACCATGAATCATTGCTTACGGTGAGTAAAATATTGGTTTCATCAGTAAAGTTAGCGGCGAGTTGCTCAGGGAAAGCTATTTCGAAACAAATAAGTGGCAAGAGGTGATACCCCTTAGCAATTAGGTTTGGTTGAACATAATCTCCACGCGTAAATGATGAATATTGTAAATTAAATATTGGTGCAACTTTCCTGAGTAATTCTCCAAAAGGTACAAATTCACCAATAGGCAGTAGATGGCTTTTATTATAACGATTAGGGTTGCCGTAGCGATAATGCCCAGTCTCGTCATCACTTTCTTTTTTACCTAGTACGATCAGTGAATTAAAGTACGCTTTTGATTCATATTTATAGTTCAAAATACCGGTAATAATAGCACTATCATTCAATGCCGCCGACTTATCAGCCATAGTAAGAAAGTCTTGTGCTGTTGGCTCTAGTGCTGTTATAGCTGACTCTGGCCAAACAATAATATCAGCATCATAGTTTTCTCGGGCATGGTCAAGGTATTTTAATAACGTTGGCCACTCTTTTTCTGGCTGCCATTTCATTGATTGTTCAATATTACCTTGAACGAGTGCTGTTGTTACTTTCTTACCTGTGAGGGTTAACCATTGTACATTTGACAATAAAAAGGCACTGGTAAAAATACACACTAACAGTAATAAGTGTGATTTTCGGTAATGGTTATTAATGATATTTATTAAGGTGATGCTACTTGCCAGTAAAATAGCGCTAATACCTACTTCACCCACTAAGGGAGCGAAGCTTGATAAAGGACCATCTATTTGGCTGTAGCCAATGGATAACCAGGGGAACCCCGTTAAAATATTAGCGCGTAAGTATTCAGCAACGAGCCAAAAAGGTGGCAGTAGCCACAATGATAATTGCCGCTTTGGTGCAAATCTACTTGATAAATAACAAGCAAGTGCTGGATAAAGCGCTAGATAGCAGCAAAGTAATAACATCAAAAAAAGTGAAAAAAACAGTGGTAAACCACCGAATTGATCAATACTGACATGCACCCAACTAATACCGCTAGCAAACCAGCCTAACCCAAAAATAAAGCCTTGTTTTGCTGCTGTCTTTACCTCTGCACCATTAATTGAATTAAAAAATAATGGCAGAACAACAAACATGACCCACCATTGAGAAAATGGCGCGTATGCAAGCACTAAACTTAGCCCAGCAATAAAGCTGAACCAGTTACGCTTATTCAATAAGTTAGCGCGTATCGGTTGTATCAGGCGAGTGCCGAGCGTATTGATTTTTATCAAGGTTAGTCGACAATCTTGCCAGTTATTTTATGATCTTTTGGAGCGGTAATATGCAAACTTTGGATACGGCGATTATCACCCGCAGTAATTTTGAATTCAAAATCACCTATTGTTATTAATTCACCTTTCTTTGGCATATGGCCAAACTGATGTAAAACTACGCCTCCGATAGTATCAGCATCGTTGCCATTAAACTGAGTATTAAAGTATTCATTAAAGTCATCAAGCTCTGTGAGCGCTTTCACTTGATAAACATTACCGGCAAGGTACTTTATGTCTTGTTCAATTTCATCATCAGTTTCATCTTCAATTTCGCCAACAATCAATTCAAGAATATCTTCAATGGTAACAACACCCGAAACACCACCATATTCGTCTACCACAATCGCCATATGATAGCGCTGTGAGCGAAATTCTTGTAATAATGGTTCAACTCGTTTGCTTTCTGGAACGATAATAGACGGACGAATAATCTTTGCTATCGTACATTCTTCTTGTTGACCAAAACCGTAAGCGAGCAAGTCTTTAGCCAATAAAATGCCTTCAATGTGATCTATATCGTCGTTAATAACAGGGAATCTAGAATGTCCCGACTCTAGAATGATAGGTAAGGAAAGTTCAATAGGGTCGTTAATATCAAGCGTGACCATTTGTGATCTTGGGATCATAATATCGCGCACCCGCATATCAGAAACTTCTAATACACCTTGGATCATTAATTTGGTTTCAGGTTTAATTAAATCGCGATCTTCTGCGTCATTCAACACATCAACCAGTTCATCTTTATTTCTGGGCTCTCCAGTGAAAACTTGTACTAATTTATCAAGTATCGATTTATTTGCAGAGCCGTTGCTAGAGTGGGGGTGGTCATCGCTCATAGAGCTTATTTATTTCCTGTAAGTTAACTTGTTGCTTAGTTTCTAATCAATTGAAAATAAATTCAAGTAGTAAATTGATATTATTGTAACGGATTATAAATGAATGAATTTATTCACTTATAATATAGGGATCTGATATTTCAAGTGTTTTCAGTAACTTCGTTTCAAGTGCTTCCATTTCAGTGGCCTCAACATCATCAATATGATCGTAACCTAATAAATGTAAGCAACCATGAATAACTATATGAGCCCAATGATTACCAAGAATTTTATGTTGTTCACTCGCTTCTTGGGCAACAACCTGAGCGCAAATCACCAAATCCCCAAGCAAGTCTAGTTCAATTCCTTCAGGCACTTCAAAAGGAAAAGACAGTACATTGGTTGGTTTATCTTTTTTTCTATACTGTAAATTTAGTGACTGACTTTCTTGAATTTCAACAAGTCTTATTGTTAATTCAAAATCTTTTTCGTAACGGTTTAAAGCGGTATCTACCCAACGTTGAAACTGCTCATGTGTTGGTAAATCTGGTGCATCACAGGCGTGTTGAAGATCGAGTGTTATGGTCACTATCGATTTTCCAAAGTATCATGAGACGCTTTATGTTTTTTAGCTTCTTTTAAACGCTTTTCTTTTTCTTCAAAGGCATCATAAGCATCAACAATTCTTGCAACAACAGGGTGACGTACAATATCTTTTGATTGAAAGTAGTTAAAACTAATGCCAGGGATATCATCAAGTACTTCAATAGCATGGCGTAAGCCTGATTTTGCACCACGGGGTAAATCGACTTGAGTGATATCACCAGTGATAACCGCACGCGCATTAAAACCAATACGAGTTAAGAACATTTTCATTTGTTCAACCGTGGTATTTTGACTTTCATCAAGAATAATAAAAGCATCGTTTAATGTTCTACCACGCATGTAAGCAAGTGGGGCTATTTCAATGACATTTCGCTCAATCAATTTTTCAACTTTTTCAAAGCCAAGCATTTCAAAGAGTGCGTCATATAATGGGCGTAGGTAAGGGTCTACTTTCTGTGATAAATCACCAGGAAGGAAACCAAGTTTCTCACCCGCCTCAACAGCAGGGCGAGTTAACAAAATTCGGCGTACTTCTTGTTTTTCTAACGCTTCAATAGCACAAGCAACCGCTAAATATGTTTTGCCCGTTCCAGCAACACCCACACCAAAGCTAATATCATTACTCATAATGTTATGCAAATAGCTTTGTTGATTAGGATTACGAGGCTTTACTACGCCACGCTTGGTCTTTATCGTCACTAATTTATCAAAATCAACATCAACCTTAGGGGGTTCTTTCTCAAGTACTTTTGCGTCTAAAATGGCTAAATGTACCATTTTTTCATTGATTTCTTTTCGTTCATTTTTGACAGTTGCTGTTTCAATATATAAATTTTTAAGCAATATAATCACGGCATCACAGTTTGCAGGTTCGCCCATCACTTTAAATTGATTGCTGCTGTAACTTATTTTAACGCCTAATCGGCGTTCAATCATTTTTAAGTTATCGTCCATTGCACCACATAAATTCGCTAGGCGATTATTATCAAGCGGTGCTAAGTCAAATTGTTTGCTAATACTTATAGTCAAATTTATATCCGTTTTTATAGGCTATGGTTAATCGTTAAGGTGTAAAAGTACCAACACCTAAATCGTCAATGTTACTGCCACTACTTGTGTGGTGACTGTTAGCTAGAATGTCTTGTGGAGAATGTGCAATACGTAACCCCATTTCACTTTCTTGACGAACCAATTCACCACGTAATGAGTTTGCGTAGACATCAGTGATATTTACATCGACAAATTGTCCTATTACGGTATGCGGAGCAAGAAAGTTCACTGTACGGTTATTTTCTGTTTTACCCCGTAATTCCATCGGGTTTTTCTTTGAAGGGCCTTCAACTAAAATACGTTGTTCTGTATTGAGCATTTGGCGAGCAATACGTAGCGCTTGATGGGTAATTTGGTCTTGAAGAATTTGTAAACGCTCTTTTTTAGTGATATCCGAAATATCATCAATCATATCTGCTGCTGGAGTACCTGGGCGCGCGCTATAAATAAAGCTAAAGCTTAAATCGAAATCAACCGCTTTAATGAGATCCATTGTTGCTTGGAAATCTGCATCAGTTTCGCCAGGGAAGCCAATAATGAAATCTGAGCTCATACAAATATCAGGGCGCGCTTTTTTAAGCTTTCGAATTTGAGATTTATACTCCAAGGCGGTATGACCACGCTTCATTTGCGTTAAAATTCGATCAGAACCACTTTGTACCGGCAAATGTAAGTGGCTGACTAACTCAGGCACGTCTTTGTAGACTTCAATAATGTCATCAGTAAATTCAATAGGGTGTGAAGTTGTGTAACGGACTCTGTCAATGCCGTCAATAGTAGCAACCAAACGCAATAACTCAGAAAAACGACAAATTTCATCATCATGAGTAATACCACGATAGCCGTTGACATTTTGTCCTAATAAATTAACTTCACGGACACCTTGTGCAGCAAGCTGGGCTATTTCATATAATACATCGTCAAGTGGACGACTCACTTCTTCACCACGTGTGTAAGGTACAACACAGAATGTACAGTATTTGCTACAGCCTTCCATTATTGATACAAAAGCGCTTGCGCCATCAGCTTTAGGCTCAGGTAGACGATCAAACTTTTCAATTTCAGGAAAGCTTACATCAACAACGGGATTATGATCACCAGTAACTTGTTGGATCATTTCTGGCAAACGATGCAATGTTTGTGGCCCAAAAACCATATCTACATAAGGTGCTCGTTGACGAATTGCATCACCTTCTTGTGAAGCTACACAGCCACCAACGCCAATCAATAGACCCGGTTTGTTGTCTTTTAGGTGTTTCCATCGACCTAGCTGATGAAATACTTTTTCTTGCGCTTTTTCGCGTATAGAACAAGTGTTTAACAAGATGACATCAGCATCTTCAGCTTCGTCGGCTAATACAAAACCATGTGTTGAGTCTAATAATTCAGCCATTTTCTGCGAGTCATACTCGTTCATTTGGCAACCCCAAGTTTTGATGTATAGCTTTTTACTCATTAACTTTCCACTCATTAAATATTTAAAGTCTAAAGAAGCTAACATGAAACGTATAGCTTCACAGTTAGTTCAATTTAAGGATGCGTATTTTACTCCTTCTTGACGCTTGACGCCAGTACCCGATTAAACTTTAAGTAAAGCAATGTAAGCCTTATCAATTATTTGTCGCAGCCAATAATAATATTCGTATAAGTGTTATAGGTTGGTTAGAATAACGACGAAAATCATTAAATAATTAAGTGTAAATTTTATGAATAATTTTGATTGTGTAGTTGTTGGCGGTGGGATGGTTGGCGCGGCTAGCGCGTTGTCATTAGCAAATTTAGGACTGACTGTTGCCCTTATCGAGCAGCATCAACCTCATTGTTTTGACAAAAGTCAGGCTTTAGATTTACGTGTTTCAGCTATCTCACTTGCCTCTGAACATTTGTTAACACAGTTAGGGGCATGGCCGCAATTACAACAATGGAGATTGTGTCCTTATAAGCGATTAGGGGTTTGGGAGCACCAAGCCAGTTATACCGAATTTAATGCCGATGATATTGAACAATCCCACTTAGGTCATATTATTGAAAATCGCTTAGTTCAACTTGCGCTGTGGCAACAGGTTAAAAATCATTCTAAGGTTACTTTATTTTCGCCAGCGAATTTGGAGAGCTTTACTCAGTCTGCAAATGAGATAGCGATAACTTTAGTCGATAACTCAGCTGTAACTGAGCAAGGAAAAACTCAAAAAATCACAGCAAAACTATTGATTGCTGCTGATGGCGCTAATTCGCAAGTCAGAAAATTAGCTAATATTGGTATAACAGGCTGGGACTATCAGCAATCAGCGATGTTAATCAATATTGAGACACAAACCCCGCAGCAAGATATTACTTGGCAGCAGTTTTTTGAGACAGGTCCTTTAGCCTTACTCCCTTTACCCGGGAAAAGTGAGTTAGGCGGATATGCTTCTTTAGTTTGGTATCAAGGTAAAGATGAGATCAAACGTTTATCTTCATTATCGTGTGAACAACTGCAAGTCGAAATTTTAGAAGCTTTTCCTCAACGGCTAGGAAAAATAAAGGTCATTGATAAAGGAGCATTTCCTTTAACGCGTAGACATGCAAATACTTATCAAAAAAACAGAGTTTTATTATTAGGTGATGCAGCACACACGATTAATCCAATGGCAGGACAAGGCGTGAATCTAGGCTTTAAAGACGTAAAGGCATTACAAACGGTGATTGCTAGCGCTATTGGTAATAATGAGTGTTGGCACGAACCCAATATTTTGTCACGCTATGAGACCAAACGACGTAAAGACAATTTATTGATGATGACTACCATGGATTCATTATATGTCACCTTTGGTCACCCATCGCCTGCTGTGAAGCTCTTTCGTAATATAGGGCTCGCCATGGCTAATAAGATACCCTTTTTAAAAAAGAAGGCACTAGCTTATGCTTGTGGTGTATAAGTTGAGGTGACAATCAATATTAAAAGGAACTTTTCAATGCAGTAAGACATTAAGTCTTAAGATAATATCTATTGGGTGTTGTAAGGTAATATTTAAAAAGAATGGCAGGGGTAAGAGGATTTGAACCTCTGAATGACTGGATCAAAACCAGCTGCCTTACCGCTTGGCTATACCCCTGTAATTTTACTTATTTTCTAACAACTATCATGATGATATGTGTTAGTTAGAATGGTACGGGTCAAGAGACTTGAACTCTCACATCTTTCGATACTGGAACCTAAATCCAGCGCGTCTACCAATTCCGCCAAACCCGCATTGCTTCTAATACTACTAAGCGTTAATAGCCTTGTAGATACTTCAAATAATTATTATGTCACTCAGTAATGTTTACTATTTTTTTAATAAAGACTAATTACGTTTTAAAAAAGAAATGTTAAACAAGAAAGTGGCAGGGGTAAGAGGATTTGAACCTCTGAATGACTGGATCAAAACCAGCTGCCTTACCGCTTGGCTATACCCCTGTAGGTATTCTAAATAAAAAGTAAGTATGACACTTATTATGTTTAATATTAGTTTTAATAAAGACTGATTGAGTTTTAAAAAAGGAATGTTAAACAAGAAAGTGGCAGGGGTAAGAGGATTTGAACCTCTGAATGACTGGATCAAAACCAGCTGCCTTACCGCTTGGCTATACCCCTGCAATGTTACTTACTTTCTAACAAATATCATGATGATAAATGTTAGTTAGAATGGTACGGGTCAAGAGACTTGAACTCTCACATCTTTCGATACTGGAACCTAAATCCAGCGCGTCTACCAATTCCGCCAAACCCGCATTTCTTCTAATACTACGTCACTACTGAGAGTTAAATGGTGGCTACACCGGGATTTGAACCTGGGACCCCATCATTATGAGTGATGTGCTCTAACCAGCTGAGCTATGTAGCCTTTCCGTATTGCCTCTCAGCAAGTGGCGCGTATTATGCAAATCTGCTTAGGCTACGTCAACCGTTTTTTTATAAAAAAGGGTAATTCTTTTCTGTTTGCTTGTTTAGTCTACAAATTGGGTGTTTAATATTCTAGGAAAACACAGTCTCTTTAATATAAAAGCAAGAACGGTATGTTCTTGCTTTATGTTAAAGAACCGTAGATATCAAATTATGATTAATTTACGCGTTCTTTCGCTTCTTCTTCTAAATGTTTTGAGTATTTTCCAATTTCGGCGATATGTTCAGCAACATTTTTCGCAGGAACTTTACCTATTAAGAACTCTCCGGTTTCCAAAGCGTTGTTCGATGCTGCAAAAACTAATAAATTTTGTCCATTACACTCAATATTTTTAAAAAGAGTGCGAATTTTCAATTTATTTTGTTTCATGAATGAGCGTAAGCGGTTTTTATCATTTGCTGCAACGTATTCGCAAATACGAAGAGACATACTATCTGCTTTAGTAACAGGTGCAAAAGTTACTGAAGCTGCAATTAAGCTAGCGAGTAAAAGTGTTTTTTTCATGGTTTGCCTTTATATTTTTTTTTATTGTCGAGGTTTATGATCTGATAAGTGTATGCTTTTTTTATATCAGACAGTTTCAATTGTAATTGTGGTATATTTTAGAGATAAAACAAGATTTATTTTTGCGTTTTTTGAATGGACTAGTGTTTTGTTTTTATTATGTTTTATTTATGTTTTTTATTTGTTAATGCGTTTTTTCTAGATTTAATGCTTACTATTACTTACTTTAAAAAAACAAAAAAGGAGCCGAAGCTCCTTTATAGTTATATTAATTTATACGATTAAACATTGAATCTGAAGTGAACAACGTCACCATCTTTAACTCGGTACTCTTTTCCTTCTAGACGCCATTTACCGGCCTCTTTAGCACCTGATTCACCATTAAACTCGATAAAGTGATCGTAGGCAATCACTTCTGCGCGAATAAAGCCTTTTTCAAAGTCGGTATGAATAACACCAGCAGCTTGTGGAGCCGTAGCATTTTGCTTTACTGTCCATGCACGTACTTCTTTTACACCTGCCGTAAAATAGGTTTGTAAGTGAAGCAAAGAATAACCAGCATTGATAACACGATTAAGACCAGGTTCTTCTAGCCCAAGGTCAGCCATAAATTCAACACGGTCTTCATCATCCATTTCAGACAATTCGCTTTCAATTTCAGCACAAACAGCAACAACGATTGCACCTTCGGCATCGGCTATTGCTTGCACTTGATCCAGGTAAGGGTTATTTTCAAAACCATCATCATTAACATTAGCAATGTACATGGTCGGCTTGAGAGTTAAAAAATTTAAGTAGTCGACAGCTGCTTTTTCTTCTTTAGATAATGTCAAAGAACGTATCATATGACCTTCTTCAACATGCTTTAATATCTTCTCTAATACTGGCATTTCAAATTTAGCGTCTGCATCACCACCTTTAGCTTTTTTCGCTAAACGAAAGATTGCACGTTCTGCTGTGTCCATATCAGACAAAGCTAGCTCGGTATTGATCACTTCTATATCATCAATAGGGCTGACCTTATTGGCAACATGAATGATATTGTCATTATCAAAACAACGCACTACGTGACCAATTGCATCGGTTTCACGAATATTAGCAAGGAACTTATTACCTAAACCTTCACCTTTAGAAGCGCCAGCGACTAAACCCGCAATATCAACAAATTCCATGGTGGTTGCTAGAACGCGCTCTGGGTTTACAATTTTGGCTAAAGCATCTAAACGAGGATCTGGTACTGGAACGACACCCGTATTAGGTTCAATAGTACAAAATGGAAAGTTAGCCGCTTCAATACCTGCTTTTGTTAATGCATTGAAAAGTGTTGATTTACCTACGTTGGGCAAGCCAACAATACCGCATTTGAATCCCATGATAATACCTTAATTGTTTTGCAAAATTGTTTTGAAGTTTAAGTTATAGCGGTTTAAATGAATGCAAACGGTTTTGAGCTTTCTTCAAATCGTCTGTTTGCCAAATATCGATACATCGGCTTGCTTCATCAATCGCTTGATCTATTTTGTCTTGGTCAATAGCTGGTGCTTTGCCAAGTACATGCCCGGTAACGCGATCTCTATGACCTGGGTGGCCAATACCAATGCGTAACCGATAAAATTCTTTGTTATTTGCCATGCTCGATATAATATCGCGCAAGCCGTTATGTCCACCGTGCCCACCACCTTTTTTAATTTTACAGACTCCTGGTTCCATGTCTAACTCATCATGAGCAACAAGGATATTTTCTACGGGAATACGGAAAAAATTAGCGAGGGGAGCTACAGACTGACCACTTCTATTCATAAACGTTGTTGGAATAAGTAAATGAACAACTTCGTTACCTATTAGGCCTTTGCCATAAAGTCCGAAATATTTTTTTTCTGGTCTGAGGGAAATGTTGTAGCGAGAAGCGAGTTCTTCGACGAACCAAACTCCGGCATTGTGACGGGTTTTTGTATATTCGGGGCCTGGATTACCCAGGCCCACAACTAGTTGAATAGTCATTTAAGCTTATACTTAATGATTATTCAGTAGCTTCAATTTCTTCAGCTTCATCAGTTTCTTCACTTACGCCTTTCGGTGCATTTAATGAAACAACAGCTTGGTCATGATCTTCGCCTTTTGCTAATTCGTCAGATGTTACGCCTTTAGGCAAAGTAACGTCTGATAAATGCAATGTTTGCCCAAGTTCTAAACCAGCAACATCAATTTCGATGAACTCTGGAATGTCAGCAGGTAAACAGCTAATTGCAATTTCATTAATCTGGTGAGCAATTTTGCCACCTTTTTTCTCTGCTTCTTCTTCGTTAAGGAAGTGAATAGGAGCGTTAACGTGAACTGCATGAGTTGCATCAATGCGTAGGAAATCTAAATGCATTACAAGTTGCTTGAACGGGTGACGTTGCATATCTTTTAAAAGACACTCAACTGGCTTGCCGTCAATGTTTACAGTTAAAACGTGAGAGTAAAATGCTTCTTCTTGTTGTGCACGGTAAACATTTTTGTGCTCTAACGTTAAAGAAACAGGCTCTTGGCCTTCACCGTATAAAATTGCAGGAACTTTGTTTGCGTGACGTAGGCGGCGGCTCGCACCTTTCCCTAGGTCAGTACGAACTTCAGCTTCTAAAGTAAATAAATCAGTCATTTTTTAATACCTAATATTAAATAGTTAATTGAGTTGTTTTTTGCGACCAAAAACAACCGTGAACCTTTATAAAATAGCCATGGAATTTAATCCAATCGCTATAAAAGGCGCGGCATAATAACACCTCAACTTAAACATATCCAACGTTAATCTTATTATAAGCGATTAATTATTCCTGTCTGTTATCGATATCATTGCGCTAAATGGCGGTTATAAATATTTTTTTATTGAAAGTTGGGTGTTATACCCGTTAACATTAAAAGTCCACTCTGAAAACTGAATCTTGATTAATAACGGCTATATATGTGCCTAATACTCAGTAATGTATAATGCTTATAAGAGAATTAACTATGACAATTACATCTTTTTATCCGACTCCTCGTACTTTAATGGGTCCTGGACCTAGTGATGTTTCACCGCGCGTTTTATCTGCCTTAGGTCGCCCAACGATTGGTCATTTGGATCCTGAGTTTGTTCAGATGATGGACGAAATTAAAGTTTTACTTCAGTATGCTTTCCAAACAAAAAATGAATTAACGATGGCTGTTTCAGCGCCAGGCTCTGCTGGTATGGAAACTTGTTTTGTAAACTTAGTTGAGCCAGGCGAGAAAGTCATTGTGTGTGTGAATGGCGTTTTTGGTTCTCGCATGGTTGAAAATGTTGAACGCTTAGGCGCTATAGCCATTGTTATTAATGATGAATGGGGAACACCTGTTTGTGTTGAAAAAGTTAAACAAGCTTTTAAAGATAATACAGAGGTTAAATTTCTAGCGTTTGTTCATGCTGAAACATCTACCGGTGTGTTATCTGACGCAAAAACATTATGTGAAATAGCGCGGGAAAACTCAGCATTATCGATAGTGGATGCGGTGACTTCGTTAGGTGGTGTTGAGCTTAGAGTTGATGACTGGGGCATTGATGCTATTTATTCAGGTAGCCAGAAGTGTTTATCGTGTGTGCCTGGTATATCGCCTATTAGCTTTAGTGAAAAAGCGGTCGAAAAATTAACAAGTAGAAAATCTAAAGTACCTAGTTGGTTTTTAGATTTATCTTTGGTTATGGGGTATTGGGGCGGATCGGGTAAGCGTAGTTATCATCATACTGCCCCCGTTAATTCTTTATATGCTTTGCATGAATCTTTGGTGATGTTGCAAGACGAAGGATTAGAGAATGCTTGGGAACGCCATGATAAACAGCATCAGAAATTAAAGCAGGGATTAACGAAATTAGGTATTAAGTTTGTGGTTGAAGAACCGTATCGCTTGCCACAATTAAATACGGTATTGATCCCCAAAGGTGTTGATGATGCCCTTGTTCGTCAAACGTTGTTAAACGACTATAATTTAGAAATTGGCGCTGGTCTTGGCGGCTTTGCGGGTAAAGCATGGCGAATTGGTTTGATGGGGTATGCGGCTCGAACTGAAAACGTAACGCTTTGCTTAGCGGCGTTAGCTGATATTTTAGATAAATAATAATACCGACTTCTACATCTTGCAAAATAGTCTATAAAATCAATAATAGTCTTATATGAAAAAGCCCCGAGTAATAGTTACTCGGGGCTTTATTATTTATTAGGTTGTATTGTCAGTAAATGCTTAGCTGTCAAACATTGCTGAAATTGACTCTTCGTTGCATACACGGCGAATCGCTTCAGACAACATACCACTTAAGGTTAATTGGCGAACTATGCCTAATGCTTTAATTTCATCAGTAAGCGGAATAGAATCGGTTACAACTAACTCGTCAATTACAGAGTCTCTTAAGTTTTGTGCGGCATTACCAGAAAGTACTGGATGAGTCGCGTAAGCAATAACGCGTTTTGCGCCATGTGCTTTCAATGCTTCAGCCGCTTTGGCTAACGTGCCACCGGTATCTATCATATCGTCAACAATGATACAGTCACGGTCAGCAACATCACCAATAATGTGCATAACTTGTGCTACATTAGCTTTTGGACGACGCTTATCGATAATGGCAAGGTCAGCTTCATTAAGTAGCTTAGCTACAGCGCGAGCACGAACTACACCACCAATATCAGGAGAAACCACAATTGGGTTATCTAAATCACGAGAAATCATATCTTCAAGTAAAATAGGTGTGCCAAATACGTTATCTACAGGTACATCGAAGAAACCTTGAATTTGCTCTGCGTGTAAGTCAACCGTTAATACGCGGTCAACACCGACACTTGATAAAAAGTCAGCAACAACTTTTGCCGTAATTGGCACACGTGCACTGCGCACACGTCTATCTTGTCGAGCATAACCAAAATATGGAATAACGGCAGTAATACGACCAGCAGATGCTCGGCGTAATGCGTCAATCATTACGATTAATTCCATTAGGTTATTGTTTGTTGGCGCACAAGTTGATTGAAGAATGAAAACATCCGCACCGCGCACGTTTTCGTTAATTTCAACACTAATTTCACCATCACTAAAACTACCAACTTTGGCATCGCCTAAAGTCATGTATAGACGATCAGCTACTTTCTTGGCCAGTTCAGGGGTGGCATTACCCGCAAATATTTTCATGTCAGGCACGGTCAGTTCCTCGGAAACTTTTGACATATTAAGTTACGCTATTAGTTAAACGTGAGTTTACTATTAGCAAATTATTAAATTTTTTCCAGTGGTTCTTAGCATTTTATGAAAATAAATTCTCATGGGTACTATTATGCTCAATTACTTTTTTGTAATGTTACTAAACGATCAATAACGTTACGTAAAGGAGAAATATTCATACCTTTTGCCACAAAAGAAATTATTCCCTTAGGAAGTAATGACTGAATGCGACAGGCCTCTTGCTCAGTATCAAAGCGGGAAAAAATACACGCTCCGGTACCAGTCATACGAGAAGGCGCGTATTCTACCAACCAAGCCAGTAACTTGGCAACCTCAGGATAGTCTTTTATTACTAAGGTTTGGCAGTCATTGTGGCATAAGTCTATGTCTAACTTACTAATATCATCATTTAAATTAACTTTCGCAGTGTTACGGATTAAATGAGGAGAGGTAAAAACACTAGCAGTAGAAATGCTTACATTGGGTTTGCTGACTAAAAACCAATTTTCTTTAGGTGTAACAGGGGTCAGTTCTTCACCAATACCTTCAGCAAAAGCGGCAAAGCCATGTATAAAAATAGGCACGTCAGCGCCAAGTGATAAACCAAGTTGTGCTAATTCTGCTATTGTTAAGTTAGCATTCCACAGGGTGTTTAAGGCTAATAAAATTGTTGCAGCGTTTGAAGAACCTCCGCCTAAGCCACCTCCCATGGGGAGAATTTTTGTGATTTTTATTTGTGCGCCTAATTTTTGCTTATCACCACTTAACGAGTTCTCTAGTACTTTATTGTCTATTAAATGTTTTTGTAATAACTGAGCGGCTTTAACAATTAAGTTATCTTCATTTAAGACGCCGTCAATAGGTGTAAGTAATTCAATTCGATTACCCTTGGTAACTTTTATATCTATAGTATCGCTGTGATCTAAGAACTGAAAAATGGTTTGTAACTGATGATAACCATCGCTACGTTGACCAATAATATGGAGAAATAAATTAAGCTTGGCAGGGGCCGGAAAATGGTGGAATTGTTCGTGAGTATTAATCATTGCTTGTGACGTCCCATTGATGAACATTAATTTTAATGGTGATGTTATCTTGTTTTATGGAGAACTTCGTTGCCAATTGATATTGCTCTACCTGCTGATAACCTCCATACTTTAGCTGCCATATTTTTTTGTCATGATAGCTGGTCAATGTTGTCGGTAATTGTGTTTTGTCGTTATATATAATTTTATCACGAGCTAAATAAGGTAAGCCTTTTAACCAAAAGGTCATTGCCTGTGTTGGCAGAGTAAAACTTGTCAGAGATGAAAGCAGGGCATTTAAATCTGAACTTTGGTAACGTTCACCATCAACGTTAATAACATGCACACCATTCAACGATTCTAGCTTAAACACTTGAATACCCAGTACCGTACTTAAATTCAATGTCTGACGGTTATTATTCTCTTGGTAGAGCCAATTAAGTGTTAGACTATGACGCTCTTCGGGGCTAATAATGGCTATTTTTCCCTGAATTTTCCAAGTGGACAATGTTTTAAGTTTTTTAGTGCGCTCGGTGATGTTCTGATGCTCTGTAATTTGCTGATGGTTATTTGTTAAGGAACGACAACCAGACAAAAATATCAGAAATAAGCTGAGAAAAATGAAAAATGATAATCTTAATTTGTTCATATAAACCATTAATATTAAGTTAAACGTTAAAATATCGCGTTGTCGCGTATTTGGTGCTTTTAATTTTCTGTGATTTTTCGTAAAATTAACATCATTATTTATCATAGATCATAGGTTTTTTATAAAACCTGATTAATAATGTGGTTAATGAAAAGATTAATCGAAAATAAACTGGTCAAAGATAATTTTTATTTCTTGTATTAATCGTATATTAAGGCTGAATAGTTCCCGTTATGTCGATAGTTGCTGTTGGAATCAATCACAAAACTGCCCCCGTTGCTGTTAGAGAGAAAATCTCTTTTAACCCCGACAACTTAAGTGTGGCATTAACTGAATTACTTGGGAACGTAAAATGTCGCGAAGCAGCGATTTTATCAACCTGTAATCGAACAGAACTCTATTTAGTTCAAGAGGGTGATGTAAGTATTACCCAAGAGAAAGTTGTTAGGTGGTTAGAGCAACATCATAATGTGCCGGCTTCAATTATCACGCCTAGTTTATATTGGCATACTGATCAACAAGCGGTTAACCACATGATGCGTGTAGCTTGTGGTCTTGACTCTTTAGTTTTAGGCGAACCGCAAATTTTAGGTCAAATGAAGCAAGCCTACAGCCAAGCAAAAGCTGCGGGCTCTATGTCATTAATCATGGACCGTTTATTTCAACGCACTTTTGGTGTCGCTAAACAAGTTCGTACAGAAACAGAAATCGGTGCTAGCGCTGTTTCCGTGGCTTTCGCTTCGGTAAATTTAGCAAAGCATATTTTTGCAAGTCTTGAAAATGTAAAAGTGCTTTTAGTTGGAGCCGGAGACACCATTGAGCTGGTTGCTAAACATTTATACGAAAATAAAGTGGGTAAAATAACCGTCGCTAATCGTACTATTGCCCGAGCCGAAGCAATGGCAGGTGCCATTGGCGCAGATGTTATTACCTTAGCGCAAATTCCTGACAAGATGGCTGATGCAGATATCGTTATTAGTTCAACCGGTAGTACTTTACCCATTATCGGTAAAGGAATGGTTGAACACGCATTAGGTAAACGTAAACATCGACCTATTTTTATGGTTGATTTAGCGGTTCCTCGCGATATTGAAGAGCAAGTTGGCGATCTAGAAGATGTTTTTTTATACACCGTTGATGACTTACAAGGCATTATTGCCAAAAATTTAGCGAACCGTCGTAAAGAAGCTGTTCAAGCTGAAGCGATTGTTTCTACGCAGTCAGATGTTTTTATGTCATGGCTTCGTGGCTTAAATACGCAAGACACTGTCATAGACTATCGCAAACAGTGTTTAGAACACCGCGATTTATTACTTGAAAAAGCCCTTATACAGCTACAAGGTAATAAGTCACCAGAGGCTATCTTGGCTGAATTAGCCACTAAATTGACCAATAAATTTATGCACGCACCAACCAGCGCTATTCAATCAGCTGCACAAGGTGGAGAATTAGACAAACTGGTTTACTTGCGTGACATTTATAATATTAAATAGCCGTGCTTGACTTCCCTATATCCCAAACATATGAAGATGGTAATTTCGGCTAACTTGGCTATTTACAGCTTTTTTACACCTTTGATTGAAAGTGTACAACTAACCCTTTAAACTGCAGACCACCAATTTTCGTCCGCTGTTCCCTAATTATAAGATTTCTTAATGAATAAATCTGTTTATCAAAAACTTGAAATATTAGTCGAGCGCTTTGAAGAAGTTCAAGCCTTGCTTTCTGATCCTGGAACACTTTCGGATCAAGAAAAATTTATTGCCTTATCAAAAGAGTTTTCTCAATTAGAAGCAGTCACTAGTGTGTTTAATGACTACCAAAGTGCAGAAGAAGACTTTTCTTTAGCGGAAGAAATGCTAAAAGATGAAGACCCTGATATGCGTGAAATGGCGCAAGAAGAATTTAAATCCGCTAAGAAAACGATTGAAGAATTAACTGATCAATTACAAATTTTATTATTACCTAAAGATCCAAACGACAACAATAACTGTTTTGTTGAATTACGTGCGGGGGCGGGTGGTGATGAAGCTGCTATTTTTGCAGGCGATTTATATCGTATGTATAGCCGTTACTGTGAAAAGAAAGGCTGGCGTATAGAAGTCATGAACACGAATGAAAGTGAACAAGGCGGCTATAAAGAAGTTATTTTCAAAGTCATTGGTGAAGGCGTTTACGGACAAATGAAGTTTGAGTCTGGCGGACATCGCGTACAACGTGTACCTGAAACTGAATCTCAAGGTCGTGTACATACTTCTGCCTGTACAGTGGTTGTTATGCCTGAAATTCCAGAAGCTGATGCGATAGAAATTAACAAAGCTGACTTAAAAGTTGATACGTTCCGTGCATCAGGTGCGGGTGGACAACACGTTAACAAAACTGATTCTGCGATTCGTATTACGCATATTCCAACGGGTGTGGTTGTCGAGTGTCAAGAGCAACGCTCACAGCATAAAAACCGTGCGCAAGCGATGTCAGTATTGCAAGCTCGTTTACAACAAGCTGAAGACGAAAAACGCCGCAGTGAAGAAGAGTCTTCACGTCGAAATCTCGTGGCAAGTGGCGATCGTTCAGAACGTATCCGTACTTATAACTATCCACAAGGGCGTATGACTGATCACCGTATTAATCTTACTTTATATCGTTTAAACGAGGTGCTTGAAGGGAATTTGCACTTGGTCTTAGAGCCTATAATGTTAGAAAATCAAGCCGATTTACTTGCGGCTCTCGCTGAACAAAACTAGTTACTGGTTTGAGCGAATCTTTAAAATCGTCAATAACATATTGCCAGCAGAGCTTTGCTGAAATAATTAATCAAGGGCAGCAGTTACTCGCTGCCTTTTCAGATAGTGCAAAACTTGATTGTAAAATTTTACTCGCTTTTGTTTTGAACAAAGAAACAAGTTACTTGTTAACTTGGCCTGAAAAAAAACTTACAGAGCAAGATTTTCAAGCTTTTATGGCCTTGTTTGAACGCCGTTTACAAGGTGAACCTATTGCTTATATCATCCAAGAACGTGAGTTTTGGTCATTACCTTTTTATGTGTCACCCGCAACGCTAATTCCTCGTCCTGATACAGAATTACTCGTTGAACACATTTTAGCGCGCCATGTAGAAAATGATTTGTCCTGTTTAGATTTGGGCACAGGTACTGGGGCTATTGCATTAGCGCTAGCATCAGAAAAAAATCAATGGCAAATTCATGGGGTCGATTTTAGTGATGATGCGGTAACTTTAGCTAAAAAGAACGCTCAACGCTTACAGCTATCACATGTTGAAATTTATCAAAGTGATTGGTTCTCCAATATAACAGCAAATAAAAAGTTTACTATTATTGTGAGTAACCCTCCCTATATCGACGGCGCCGATAAACACTTAGCAATTGGTGATGTCAGATTTGAACCGCTATCGGCACTTGTTGCTAGTGATAACGGTTATGCAGATATCAAACGCATTGCGAAAGATGCTCAAGCTTACTTAAAAGATAATGGTGCGCTTTACTTAGAACATGGTTTTGAACAAGCAGAAGGTGTTAGAGATATATTACATCGATTAGGCTATCAATCGATTGAAACACTTAAAGATTATGCCGGAAACGATCGAGTCACTTGTTGTATTATGTTGAGTGACAACAAAAATAATAATGAGGAATGTCGATGAAACATTTACATATGACGCTAGTAGCAATAACCATTATATTGTTCACTTACCGCTTTGCATTAACGCTGATGGCTTCATCACAATTAAATAAAAAATGGTTGAAAATAAGCCCTCATATCGTTGATACCTTTTTATTGTTATTAGGTGTTGGCCTATCGGTTAAATTAGCGATTAACCCATTAGAACAATTATGGTTAGCTGAAAAAATTATAGCGATCATTTTTTATATATTTACCGGTTATTACACCTTAAAATTAGCGCGTAATCGAACTATGCAGGTAATAGGTTATTTAGGTGCTATGAGTTGGATCATGTTAGCGGTAAAAATAGCAACAACAAAACAAACGGTATTTTTATAATTAATATCCTCCCTCCGAAATAAGCCATAACTTTACAATAGGGTAAGCAATTAAAAACTACAGTATGAATGAATTATTATTTTCCGAGCTCAATGATGACGACAAATCCCTCATTGACGCTTTTGTCCTTATTGAAGAAGTTGTTTTTGGTCATTGTGACTTTGATCCCGCGGATCTTAATCATATTGTTGAACAATGTTCAGAATTGATTGCTGATACAGAAGAGTATCTCGAAAAGGCTGAACAGTTGATCAATGAACTCTTCATTGAACAACTGTTTATTGATAACCAACGTGATTTTTGGCCGGTTACTGCTCATATATTAAAGAGTGGTCTTGATTTTAAGTTAATGTCGCCCGCATTAAAAAGTATTGTACTGTGTCATATATTTCGTCTTTGTGGTTTTGAAACTGATGTGGTCTTTGTACCAAAGAAAAATATGATCCGCGTAGTATGTGATGAACTTTATGCGATTGTTTTTGATCCCATTACGGGAGAATCATTAAACTGGCATGAGCTTGATTTATGTATGGACGACCTTGATGGTGATCCACAAAGTGATCAAATAGAAGACATTTCGAGATTAAGCTTAATTGTTAAGCATGTTAGTTCATTGAAAAATGCGTTGATCCGTGAAGGGCAGTTTCCTCAAGCACTAAAATGTGTTGATATTTTAATTGCTTTGCGGCCAGATGATCCCTTTGAGCGTCGAGATAGAGGCTTTTTATTACATCAACTCGACTGTTTTAAAGTCGCTTACGACGATTACCAATATTTTGTCGAAAAATGTCCAAAGGACCCTGCAGCGCAATTATTAAAAATGCAATTGGACAAAATTACGATAGCTGATACGGTATTACATTAAATAAATCCTGAAAGTAAGGTAAGCCTTACGCATAAACACAATAAAAATAACAAGGTTAATCAATGGAAGATCAAATAATCAATAATAGCCCTTTTATCACGAATGACGCTACCGTTATGGGATTGCTCGCGATAATACTTGGGTTCGTTTTCTATACATCTAATAGTGAACATCCAGCCTTTAAGAAGTTCTATAAATACGTACCCGCATTACTGATGTGCTATTTACTGCCGTCGTTGTTAAACACTTTTGGCATTGTTAGTGCAGAATTAAGTCAAGTAGACGAAGTCGCTAAGTATTACTTATTACCGGCTTGTTTAGTTTTACTGACTTTGAGCATCGACATAAAAGCTATTGTTGGTCTGGGTAATAAAGCCGTTATTATGTTTTTAACGGGGACGATTGGTGTCGTTATTGGCGGCCCAATTGCCTTATTGGCTATTTCAGCTATTTGGCCTGAACTGCTTGGTGTTACAGGGCCGGAAGCTGTTTGGCGTGGTATGGCAGCGCTGGCAGGTAGTTGGATAGGCGGCGGCGCTAATATGCTAGCAATGAAAGAGATTTATGGCGCTGACGGAAAAATATTCACTATTATGGTTACCGTTGATATTGTTGTTGCCAACTTGTGGATGGCGGTATTACTGTATTTAGCCGCTAATCATAAACGCATTGATGCGAAGAGTGGCGCTGATACTTCTGCAATCGATAGATTAATTGACCGGGTTGAAGCTTCACAACGGGAAAATACCAAATTACCTGTATTAAAAGACTTTATGCTGATTATCGCCGTAGGGTTTGGCGCCGCAGGTTTGGCACATTTTGCCGCAGACTATTTAGTGCCGTACTTTCAAATGAATTTCCCTGACTTGAAAAAATTCAGCTTACATTCAAAGCTATTCTGGATCATCGTATTAGTGACAACCATTGGTTTAGCATTGTCGTTTACTAAAGTGAGAAAGCTTGAAGCCGTAGGAGCATCGAAAGTAGGTAGCAGTTTATTATATGTATTAGTGGCGACAATAGGTTTGCACATGGACGTAACTCAAATTGTAGAGTCACCGAAATATATCGCCATTGGCGTTATTTGGATGTTAGTGCATGTTATTTTACTACTCATTGTAGGCAAAATAATTAAAGCGCCTATTTTCTACTTAGCTGTTGGTAGCAAAGCGAATATTGGTGGTGCTGCTTCTGCGCCTGTTATCGCTTCAGCATTTCATCCTTCTTTAGCGCCTGTTGGCGTTTTACTTGCGGTGTTAGGCTATGCTTTAGGCACCTATATGGCTTGGCTATGTGGCCAGTTGTTAAGAATTATTGGTAGCTAATCGTTTGTTAGCACCAGACTTACTTTGGAAAAATTATGACAATAACTTCAATAAAACTCAATAAATACAATATTGAAATAGCGAACGATAAACCATTCGTGTTGTTTGGCGGCATGAATGTATTAGAATCTCGCGATTTAGCGATGAGCATTGCAGAGCACTATGTAGAAGTAACGCAAAAGTTGAATATTCCTTATGTGTTTAAAGCATCTTTTGATAAAGCTAATCGTTCTTCGGTTCATTCATACCGAGGGCCAGGCTTAGAAGAAGGTTTGAGAATATTTGAAGAAATAAAGTCGACGTTCAATGTACCAATTATTACTGACGTCCATGAAGTATATCAAGCACAGCCAGTTGCAGAGGTAGTTGATATTATTCAGCTACCGGCATTTTTGGCACGTCAAACAGATCTTGTGGTAGCAATGGCAAAAACCAATGCAATTATTAATGTTAAAAAACCACAGTTCCTTGCCGCACATGAAATGCGTCATATCATTAATAAATTCGCAGAAGCAGGTAATGAGCACGTTATACTTTGTGAGCGCGGCAGCTGTTATGGTTATAATAATCTTGTTGTTGACATGCTAGCGATGGACGAAATGAAAGATTATGCGCCAGTAATATTTGATGCAACTCATGCTCTACAGCAACCGGGTGGCCGAGAAGATTCTGCCGGCGGACGTCGTGCTAAAGCCGCTCAATTGGCACGTAGTGGTATGGCATTAGGTTTAGCGGGTTTATTTATAGAATCGCACCCTGACCCCGATAACGCTAAGTGTGATGGCCCTTGCGCTTTACCTCTTGATAAACTTGAGCCTTACTTACAGCAAATGAAATCAATTGATGATTTAGTTAAATCATTTACGCCATTAATTACTGGCTAGCTTGTTGTACAAATTTAACTTAATAAAAAAGGTGCTTTAAAGCACCTTTTTTATTAAGCGATTATTAGGTTAAATGAGTTAACTGTCACTTTGATTTTTATCTAAATGCTGAAAATCAATATTCTCAATTTTACTACCGGCATTGTCATCATAAAAAACCTCTTCATCAAACTGGTTTTCAGATTTAGCGACTACAATCGATACCATGCTATCACCGGTAACATTCACTGCCGTTCTGGTCATATCAAGTAAGCGGTCCACACCGATAATTAAGCCAATACCTTCAACAGGTAAGCCTACTTGGTCTAATACCATGGCAAGCATTATTAAACCAACTCCTGGAACCCCCGCGGTACCTATCGATGCAAGTGTAGCGGTAAGTATTACCATTAAATATTGGCTAAACGTTAAGTCGACATTAAATACTTGCGCAATAAATACGGTGGCAACACCTTGCATTATAGCGGTACCATCCATATTAATGGTTGCACCTAATGGAACCGTAAACGAAGCGATTGAATTTTTAACACCCATTTTTTTTGTTACGGTTTCTAGTGTCACGGGTATAGTTGCATTACTGCTGGCGGTAGAAAATGCGAAGATAACGGTATCACGCATTTTTCTCAAAAAGGTAATAGGGCTCAAGCCTGTCATTACTTTTAATATAGTCGAATAAGTAACTGTCGCATGCAATATTAACGCAAAGAAAACCACTAAAAAATAGATCATTAGGTTCTTGAAAATATCAATCGACATATCAGTGAACAAACTCGCTAATAAACAGAAGACACCGTATGGGGCAAGATTCATTAAGATAGTAACCAAGCGCATGATAACTGTACTCATGTCTTCAAATAAGCTAGCTACACGTTCGCCAGCTTTACCTGATAGCGCAATGGCAATGCCAAACAGTAAGGCAAATACAATGACTTGTAGCATATTGCCTTTTGCAAAAGCTTCAAACGGGTTACTCGGGAACATTTGAATAAAAACTTGCGCTAACGATGGCGCTTCTTTACTAGCGAAAGTTGTGTCTGAGGCCATGTTGACCCCTTCACCTGGGCTTATTAATAACGCTAAAAACATCGCAAAGCTAATGGCTATTGCTGTAGTGATTAAATAAAGGGCAATAGCTTTACCGCCAATGCGGCCAAGTTTTGTCGTGTCTTTTAATGAACAAGTGCCACAGATAAGGGATACAAAAACAAGTGGTACCACCAACATTTTTAAACTTGAAATGAAAATTTGCCCAATGACTTCAAAAATCCCGTCAACCAAAAATGATCGTAATGAAATTTCAAAGAAATAGAGAGGGATAACAAAGTCTGATTTGTTTGGCATCAGAAATTGTAAGAACACGCCTACTGCGATGCCAGCAAGCATGCCAGTAACGATTCTAGCGGTTAAACTAGCTTTTTTTTTATCAGTCATAAAGAAATGCAACGTTATTTTTTATTATAAATTATGAAGAGTAGATTAACAGGTAATTCATTGATTAAAAAGCTATTGATTAAAAAGCAACTATAGCGCTATTTTTAATGAAATTTTTATAATATAAGTTACTATTAATGAAGATGTAATTAAAAATTAAGGGATACTTGCATGGCACAACTTAAACGTTTGGGTTTTTGGATTTTATTTATCACGCTAAGTGGCTGTGGTGGGAGTGGAGATGGAGGCTTGTCTAGAGTTGAAACACCTGATGAAGGTGGATCGGTCGTGAGTACACTTTCATTGAATATTTCTGATACGACCGTTACGGGTGCTGCACCAGTTATCGTTACCGCGACTGTTATGCAAGGGACTTTGCCAGTGACCAATAGAGCAGTTACTTTTACGACAAATTTAGGCGCTTTTTCGCCATCATCTGGCTCGGCATTAACAGATGATAACGGTGAAGCGACTATCACGTTAACAGCGGGGAGTGTTCGTGGCGCTGGTGAAATATCCGCTTCTCTTTCCTCTGGTGAAACCTCTAGCGTTCCATTAGGCTTTAAAACACAAGGTGATGATATTGGTGTTGTTGGTGATATCAATATCAATGTCACTTTAATAGACGGAGAGGGAGTCCCTACCGATACGGTAACGTCATCAAAACCTGCGAGAGTAATCGCGACTATTGATGGCATTAGCGCACCTTTAATCGTTACTTTTAGTTCAACAGTTGGCGATATACCGATCCCATCGGCGATAACTAATGCTGACAATCAAGCCATTGTTGATATTTATGCGGGTGAAAATTTAGGTGCTGGTACTATAACTGCTTCAATTAGCAGTGGTGAATCAGGTCAAACACTTTTTGTTGTTGGTTCTTCTACGGTCATTATGGGAACGGGCAGCCCATTTGTAGAAGGTGTTGCTGATGTCAGTTTAGCCAATATTTCAGCTGGCGGAACCAGTGTTATTTCAGTATCAATTGTTGATGATCAAGGTAACTTATTTACTGAACCGGTAGATGTTAATTTTTCATCTGGGTGCACGGCACAATCAACCGCTACGCTTAGCACACCCATTACTACCTCTAACGGTGCTGCGACAAGTACTTACTTAGCACAAGGCTGTGTTGGCGATGACATCATCAATGTTACCGCGAATGCAGGAGGTATTAACTTATCAGCAACTGCATCTGTTAGTGTTCTAGCTGCTGATATCGGTAGTATTGAATATGTGTCGGCATCGCCAGAGCATATTGGCATATTAGGTGCTGGTATAGTTGGAGGCTCTGAAAGCTCAACCGTGGTATTTAAAGTAAAAGACACTGATGGTAATGCTTATAATAATCGCCGCGTTAATTTTTCATTAAATACGAATGTGGGCGGTATAGCGTTAAGCCAAGATTTTGCAACCAGTAATGACCAAGGCATAGTACAAACAGTGGTTAATTCAGGTTCGGTTGCAACTACCGTACGTGTTACTGCATCAACAGAGACTTTAGATGGTACATTTGTGTTTACTCAATCTAGTCAACTTGTTGTTTCAACAGGTTTACCGGATCAAGATAGCTTTAGCTTGTCACGAGGAGTAGCCAATCCAGAAGCTTGGGGCGTTGATGGTGTAGAAGTACCTGTTGTTGTTCGCATGGCTGATGCCTTTAATAATCCAGTACCTGATGGAACCGCCGTTAATTTTACGACTGAAGGTGGCTCTGTTGGCTCTTCATGTACAACAATTAATGGTGTATGTTCTGTAATGTGGACCAGTCAAAACCCACGCCCTGCGGGACAATTATTAACGAGCAATTTTTGCAGCGTGGCTGATAATGATGACCCAACGATCTTTTGTGCTCGATTAGCCAACGGCAAAAATTATCTTGGACAGGAGTATGGCGGAAGAGTGACAATATTAGCAACCGCTATTGGTGAGGAATCGTTTCCAGATAAAAACAGTAATGGCCGCTTTGATGAAAGCGAATATGCGTTATTTCAAGGATTAGATGTAGGTGACAGACTTTACGACTTAAAAGAGGCGTTTGTTGATCATAACGAAGATAACTTATATAACCCAGTAGAAACTAGCACTGAAGCAGGTGGTGAGCTAGAAGAGTTCGTTGATTTTAATAGTAATGCAATTTTTGATATAGAGAACAGTGTATACAATGGTATTTTATGTGGGCTAAATGACCTAACCAATCCAGGTACTGAAATTGCCAATCAATACTGTGCTAACCCGGATGACGAACCTGATCCGACCAAAAAAGCGCAAAAAGTTTCAACCAATGTGCGTGGTTCTACTGTTATTATTATGTCTGGGACATCACCTTATATCACTGTTACCGCAACAAATGATGCCGTTGTAGATACGTCACCGAACTTTAACCGAGATGATAAGCTTTTGTATATCGCGGGTGAAAGCACAGGAACTGTGAGTATTGTTATCGCTGATTTACACAACCAACCCATGCCAGCGGGTACTATTGTTTCATTTGTGGCTAGTGTTGGATCCGTCGTTGGTACCAGTAGTTATGTATGGCCAGGAGATGCGAGTAATGGCGGTAGTCAATTTAGCGTTGCTATTAAAGGTGAAGCAGAGCCAACCAGTGGACCATTAGAAATAAAAGTTGAAACCCCTGGTGGTGTAACAACCGTATTTAGTGGTGTGAGTCTTATTATCCAATAAGAATGAACTGTTTACCTATAAAAAAACCGCTTGATAGCGGTTTTTTATTTTTGTTTATTGATAACAAATAGCTAATAAAACTTAAATAAGATTGTTAACTAAAAATCTACTTTGCCATCTCGGCTAATAAGAATGCTGATATTTCAGCGCCAGCCGCTAATGTTTTGTCTCGACTTTCTTTTCCTAAACCTGTGCTGTCGGTAAAAGGAGCAATTTCCATCATGTCGGCACCGGTAATACGGTATTTCGCCGCTAAAGCACGAAGAATAGCCATCGTTTCATTTTGAAATAAACCGTCGGGCTCTGGTGTGCCTGTCGCAGCAGCGACAGTTTCATCGAGCGCATCAATATCAAAGCTAACATAAAGCTCATCGATATTTTCATCTTGTAATTGCGCTAAAATATTTTCAATGATTTTTTCAACACCAAGCTCTTTCACTTCATGTGCCCAATGCTGTCTAACACCAAAAGTGTCTTCCCAATGAGATTTAGGACGACCGCTCGAGCGGATACCAACTTGAATCAAATGATGTTTTTCATGTAAATCATCTAAAATATGGGTACACCAAGAGCCGAAGCATAAATCGATACCTAAGCGTTCAACCAATAAATCAGTATGGGCGTCAAAATGAATAATAGCTGCACGGATACCACGTTTTTTCTTCGCTTGTAAATAAGCTTTTGTTAACGGATAGCTTACTGAGTGATCGCCGCCAATACCGAAAATACCTTTTTCAGGGAATTCAGCATAAAAATCGTGTAATACATCTTCAGTAATGGTTAATGGGCTAACCGCATAAGGGCTGTTTTCATCTTTATAAAGTGCTTTTCTACAGTTAGAAAGTGTGGCTTCATTTAAATATTTGTCATGAAGTAAATGAGGAATAACACGCACATCTCCCATGTCAAATGCTTCAAGGTCAGGATATTGTTCAAGTAAGGTTGAACGTACAAATAATGGTCCCCAGTTTGCACCACGTAAAATTCCGCCTCCACAATCAGAAGCTACACCTAAGATAACGGCATTTGATGCATCAGGAAGCTTGTTTAACGAGTCTTTCCATAAATTATCAATATCGGTCGATTGGCCAAATAATGCTTGATGTAATTGCTCTTTACGCTCTTTAGCGGTATTAACGGTAAAAACCCCGTTACCTGCAGGGCATAGACAGTTGGCAAGTTTTTCCTGTAAATTGGTCCATGAAGTTGTCATATATTAGTACTCTTGTTATTTATCCCTTTCATGCTATTTATTAATAGTAAAGGAATAGTGTTTTATATAGGTGTCTTTAGGTTTTATTTTGTGAATAATTGAATTTGATAAAGAATTCAATTATTGTCAGCGCCTAAACTTTTATTAGATTTTTATTGTGATAAGACTGAAATATTGACAGCATTATAACGAAAATAGCTTAATTAGGCGATGTTATTAAAAATAATAACTTGTCAGCTTGGTTATTTACCGATATATCTAATAGGAATTCTAATTTCAATGATTTATGGTTTAATTGCTCTAAAAATGAGTTGCTCGGCTAATTTTTAGACAGTTATAACCGAAATGTAATTATACTGGCAAAAAAAATAGCCAGTGACGTAGGAAAGTATATATATATGGCAAAATCTCTAGTTATTGTCGAATCACCAGCCAAAGCGAAGACAATTAACAAATATCTTGGTAAAGACTTTATTGTGAAATCTAGTGTTGGTCATGTTCGTGATCTTCCTCATAGCAGCACAGGTAAAAAAGTTGCTGCGAAATCCCCAGCTGAAGTCAGAAAAATGGCACCAGCAGCAAAGGCCAAATATAAAGCTAAACGTGATAAGCAAGCACTTGTTAACCGTATGGGTATTGACCCTGAAAACGATTGGGAAGCAAATTATCAAATACTTGAAGGTAAAGAAAAAGTTGTTGCTGAATTAATCAAGCTTGCCGGTTCAGCCGACACTATCTATCTCGCAACCGATTTGGATCGCGAGGGTGAAGCGATTGCCTGGCACTTAAAAGAAATTATTGGTGGCGATGAAAGTAAGTTTAAACGTGTTGTTTTTAATGAAATAACCGAAAATGCTATTCAGCAAGCTTTTTCTACCCCAGGTGAATTAAGCATGCCTGGCGTGAATGCACAACAAGCACGACGTTTTCTTGACCGCGTTGTTGGCTTTATGGTTAGCCCATTATTGTGGAAGAAAGTTGCTCGCGGTTTATCTGCCGGTCGTGTGCAGTCGGTAGCCGTAAAGTTAGTTGTTGAAAAAGAACGTGAAATTAAAGCGTTTGACCCAAAAGAATTTTGGGAAATTACCGCAGACACAAAAACAGCTTCAGGGTTAGACTTTCCATTAGATGTTACCCATGAAAATGGTAAAGCGTTTAAACCTACCAATGAAGCCGATACAAATAAAGCGTTAGCAACCTTAAAAAGTTCAGCATATACCGTTGATAAACGAGACGATAAACCGTCAAAAAGTACGCCATCTGCTCCTTTTATTACGTCGACGCTGCAACAAGCGGCGAGTACTAAATTAGGTTTTGGCGTCAAACGTACTATGGGCTTGGCACAGCGTTTATATGAAGCCGGTCATATTACTTATATGCGAACCGATTCAACCAATTTAAGTAAAGACGCTGTTGAAATGTGTCGTGGCTATATTGCGAAGAATTTTGGTGAGAATTATTTACCTGAAAAAGCAAAGGTTTATAGCAGTAAATCTGGAGCGCAAGAGGCTCATGAAGCGATTCGTCCGTCAAATGTTAAAATAGAATCTGCTTTTATGGAAGGTATCGAAGCGGATGCTAAAAAACTGTACGACCTTATTTGGCGTCAGTTTGTCGCTTGTCAAATGACGGCCGCACGCTATACCGTCAGTACAATTACTGTTGGTGCTTCAGGCTTTGATTTAAAAGCCAAAGGTCGCGTAATGCAATTTGACGGCTGGACAATAGTTCACCCGCAATTATCAAAAGGTGACGATAAGCACTTACCTGATTTGTCGGTGGGTGAAGTATTAGCCCTTGAACAATTAAACCCTGCTCAGCATTTTACTAAACCGCCCGCACGTTTTGGCGAAGCTTCATTAGTTAAAGAATTAGAAAAACGTTCAATTGGTCGTCCTTCAACGTATGCGTCAATAATCTCGACTATTCAAGACCGTGGTTATGCGCGCTTGGATAAAAAGCGCTTTTACGCTGAAAAAATGGGTGAAATTGTTACTGATAGTTTATCTGAAAGCTTCAAAGACTTAATGAACTATGATTTTACCGCCAACATGGAACAAGAGCTTGATGAAGTGGCTGAGGGTAAAACCAATTGGAAAGATGTACTTAACGGTTTTTATAAAAACTTTACCAAACAGTTAAGCCAAGCGGACATGCCAACTGAAGAAGGTGGTATGCGCAACAATGAACCGGTATTAACCGATATTGATTGCCCAACGTGTGGCCGTAAAATGGGTATCCGTACTGCTTCTACAGGAGTGTTTTTAGGTTGTTCTGGTTATGCTTTACCGCCAAAAGAGCGCTGTACGCAAACTATGAACCTTACTTCAGGTGAAGAAGCCGTTAGTGTATTAATTGAAGACCAAGAGACAGATGCCTTACGTGCAATGCACCGTTGTGATAAATGTAGTACAGCGATGGACAGTTATTTGATTGATGAAACACGCAAATTACATGTGTGTGGTAACAATCCTGTTTGTGATGGTATTGAAGTTGAAAAGGGCGAGTTTAAAATTAAGGGTTATGACGGTCCTATTTTAGAATGTGATCGTTGTGAAGCTGAAATGGAACTCAAATCAGGTCGTTTTGGTAAGTATTTTGATTGTACCAATGCTGAGTGTAAAAACACCCGTAAGTTATTAGCGAGTGGTGAAGCGGCTCCTCCAAAAGAAGACCCTGTTCAGTTACCTGAATTACCTTGTGAAAAATCGGAAGCGCATTTTGTTTTACGTGATGGCGCGGCAGGTATTTTCTTAGCAGCGAATACTTTCCCGCGCTCAAGAGAAACACGCGCACCTAAAGTCGAAGAGTTGCAACGCTTTAGAGATAGAATTTCGAGTAAATTTTATTATTTAGCCGATGCACCTGTTAAAGACCCGGATGGCAACTTAGCCGTTGTTCGTTACAGTCGTAAAACCAAAGAACAGTATGTAATGACTGAACTTGCACCCGAATCTGAAGGAGCTAAACCTAAAGCAACAGGTTGGAATGCAAAGTATGTTGATGGTAAATGGGTTGAAGAAGCAAAGAAAAAAGTAAAACCCAAAGCAAAGGCCGCCGCTAAACCGAAAGCGAAACCTAAGGCAAAAGCCAAAGCTGAATAATGTATTTAGCTGACAATAAAAAAAGCGCTATAGTAGCGCTTTTTTTATGTGTTGAGAGTAATACACATAAAAATTTATTACTGAAAAACATCTTTAATTAAGAGAAACATATTAAATGCTATATTTAGCGATTATTTTTTTAAGTGCTTTTTTATTATTTCAAGTACAGCCACTCATTGCTAAATTAATTCTGCCTTATTTTGGTGGTGGAGCAGCTGTTTGGACCGCATGCTTGCTGTTTTTTCAAGCCTTTTTATTACTGGGGTATTTCTACGCACACTGCTTGACGCACCTTAAGTCGGTAAAAAAACAGTTAAGTATTCATTTAATATTGATTGTCTGTAGTGTGTTATTTCTTCCTATTGGTATTCAAAGTTTCGGCACTTTTTCACCGTCCACTTCGCCTCTCCACAATATATTGTTGTTATTAACCATTTCAATAGGTTTACCTTATTTTATTTTGTCGTCAACGGGTCCGTTAATACAGCGATGGTTAACGTATATCGAAGTAGGGAAACTTCCTTATCAATTATATTCATTATCTAATTTAGGGTCATTGCTGGCGCTAATAAGCTTTCCTTTTCTATTTGAGCCACTTTTTTCCACAACTCAGCAATCGAATTATTGGACTTTGGGTTATGTGATCTATGCATTGATGATGGTAACTCTACTGTGGAAAATGTCGAAACTATCATTGAGTTCTCAACAGGTGCATAAGCGTGACAAAGAGGTTGAAAATCACGATAGCGCTCCATTGCTTGATAAAATTTTATGGATAGCCCTTGCTATGGTTGGGGTGATTTTATTAGTGGCAACCACGAATGCAATGACGCAAAATGTTCCACCGGTACCCTTTTTATGGATACTCCCCCTTTGTTTATACCTTCTTACTTTTATTATTAGTTTTCATAGCCCTAAATGGTATGTGCGTGAATATTGGTTTGCGCTATTTGTACTTACTGCTTGTTTGGCATTGTTGATGTATTTTATTGGATCTGGATTCGATATTATTTCACAAGTTGTTATTTATGCGAGCATTCTATTTATTGCATGTATGATTTGCCATGGTGAGTTAGCACGTTTAAAACCGCAAGTTGAACAGTTAACTTTATTTTATTTATTTATGTCACTGGGCGGATTTTTGGGGAGTGCTTTTGTCGCTTTTATTGCGCAAAATATCTTTGATCAATTCTTAGAATTCCCTTTGGCTATTATTAGTGTATTTGTCCTTTTAGCATTGAGTATTTATTCACAACAGCGAACTCGTCTTAAAAAGCAAACGTGGTTAGTAACAAGTAATATCATTTTAGCCATAAGTTTTATGGGTGGATTATTCTATTTGAATACCCTTTTTATTAAAACAAATGTAGCGAGTGAGCGTAACTTTTACGGCATTTTAAGTGTTAAAGATGTTGAAATTAACAATAAAATTCAACGTCGTTTGATTGATGGAACAACATCGCACGGCACACAATCTTTAGAAAGTGGAGAAGAGACTATTCCGCTAAGCTATTATAGAAAAAATACCGGTGTTGCTCTTGTGCTCGAACAACTCACAAAACAGAGGTTAGACGAGGGCACTGATCGAAAGATCAATGCCGGTTTTGTTGGCTTGGGTGCTGGAACTTTAGCTGCCTATGGTAATGAAGGTGACCACTATGTTTTTTATGAATTAAATCCTGCGGTTATCTTTGTAGCACAAAACTACTTTAGCTACCTAAAAGATTCTGCTGCTAACATTGAGCTGGTGCTAGGGGACGGTAGAGTGAGCTTACAGAAACAGTTAGATGATTTAGGCAGTCAGCAGTTTGATGTATTAGTGATTGACGCTTTTTCTGGTGACTCTATTCCACAGCATCTATTAACACAAGAAGCCTTATTACTGTATTTTAAGCACTTAAAGCATGATGGTGTACTGGCGATACATATTTCAAATTCACACTTAAATTTAACGCCTTTAGTGCGTGGGTTAGCGAGCGTTATAAATAAAGAAATTATTTATGTTGAAACGAATGCAAATAAAGAGAACGAACATAATGTTCAGTGGGTTTTGTTGACGAATAATCGATTGTTTTTAAATAATGCTCGAATAAAAGTCTATCGACGGGATTGGCCATCAGAAAGCGTAGATCAAAATAAAAAGGTAATTTGGACCGACGAACACAGTGATTTATTGTCTGTGCTTAAATGACAATTCCCCCCTCTTGTTAAATAATCGCGTCATCGACAAGAGGGAGACAGACAAACCTACCAGCTACCTATATTTTCCATACTTAACCAAGGCTCTTGTGGGGCTAGTGAATCGTCTTTTTGTAATAACTCAATGGATATGCCATCTGGTGATTTTACGAAAGCCATATGGCCGTCTCGTGGTGGACGATTAATAATAACCCCAGCTGCCATAAGCTTCTCGCAGGTTTTATAGATATCAGCAACCTCGAAAGCTAAATGACCAAAGTTTCTACCCGCGGTATAGTCTTCTTGAGAATCCCAGTTATGCGTCAGTTCAATCTCAGGAGCGCCAATTTCTGTGGCAAGAAATATTAATGAAAATTTTCCTTTAGGTATATCAACACGCTTTGTTTCAATGAGACCTAGCTGATTGATATAGAAATTGAGAGACTTTTCTAAGTCATGAACGCGTACCATAGTATGTAAAAATTTCATCTTGATCCTGTTTGCTTAGTTAGTGAAGCTAAATTCTTTATAGCATCAAAATATTCGTTTGATACGATATAAGAAATTATGGTTAATAATAGTAAGTGAATGCTATAAATAGAGGGTATTTTATTTATTATCATAATTAAAGTCTACTCCTCTTAATTATTTATAAACTAAAAATAAAGTGACTTTATTAGATGATTACTTTATGTTTTGTTCTATCTTGTTAACAAACTTACTACACACTGGTTACATGATAAAAATAGAACTCATAAAATATAGCGTGATATTGATCAGTTTTTTGTTCCCGCTCTTTAGTGGTGCAGCAGAAGTATCAATGGCTTTTAGTAAAGAAATTCCACCTTATATTTTTGAGAAAAATAATACAGGAATTGAAATTGACATTATTTCTGCAGCTTTGGCTTTGAAAGGTCATACACTAAAACCCCACTATTTTCCTTTAGGGCGAATTCCTTATGCTTTTACCAGTAATTTGGTCGATGCTGCTATGGGAGATATGGGTGTCGACTTAACATTACACGGAGGGTTTTATGCCAAGCCTGCTGTTATTTACAATAATGTTTTTATTACTCTGAAAAACAGAGCTATTTCAATAAAGAAACCGAGTGACTTTGATTCATTGAGAGTGGTGTCTTTTCAGGGAGCAGAAAAACGGTATCCAAAATGGCTAAAAAAAGTAAAAGATGAAAATAGATTTTATGGGGTTAGCGACCAATTAACGCAAGTTAGACTGCTCTATTATGGCCGGTACGACGTTGTGTTAAGTGACCGTTATATCTTCAAGTACTTTGCAAAAAAATTAAAACTAATGCACCTTTTAGACATGCAGGAAGTTGAAGAACACAAACTTACTGTTGATAAGCCAGCTGATTATCGACCGGTGTTTAGAGATAATAAAATACGTGACGATTTTAACGTTGGTTTACAAAAGCTAAAGGAAAGTGGTGAGTATCAAAAAATTTATGATAAGTATATAAATTGATAGTTTTTTTGAGCCTGACTTTATTAGCTCTACTCACTAGTTTTTTCTTTAAAACCACATAAATCTTCAATAATACAAGAGCCACAACGAGGGGTTCTTGCTATGCAAGTATAACGACCATGGAGGATAAACCAGTGGTGTAAATTATAAAAAAATTCAGTTTTTCTTGGCGTATTTTTAATAATATTTTTTTCTGTTTCTTCGACAGTTTTACCTTTTGCATAACCTGTACGATTTGCGAGTCGTTGAATATGGGTATCTACCGCAATAAAGTATTTTCCTTCATTATCTTTTAACTGACCAAAAGCCGTATTTAAAACAACATTAGCAGTTTTTCTGCCAACGCCGGGTAATGCTTCTAGAGCTGCTCTATCTTCAGGTACTTCACCGCCATGCAAGTCGACCAGCATTTGGCAAGTTTTTAAAGTATTGGCAGCTTTAGTATTAAACAAACCAATGGTCTTTATATAAAACTTCAAACCCTCAAGTCCTAAATCAAGAATAGCTTGAGGCGTATTAGCAACAGGGTAAAGCTTCGCTGTCGCTTTATTAACACCGACATCAGTTGACTGTGCTGAGAGTAGTACAGCAATTAACAGTTCAAAAGGTGAAGAAAAGTTAAGTTCAGTGGTTGGATGAGGGTTATTATCTCGTAAACGAGTTAATATTTCTAAACGCTGCACTTTATTCATAATTGTTTTCTTTATGATTGTTATTTTTCATCAAAATTGACACGAACACGGGAAATTTCGTGATTTTCTGTTTTAGGCTTAGCAGCCGCTACTCGATCGTCGATCGCATTTTTTAAAGCAATAAATAACCCCATCACAATGAAAGCACCAGGGGGCAGTATTGCCAGTAAGAATTGGCTATCGAGCGTATAGACTTCGATACGCAATATACTTGCCCATTCGCCGAGTAATAAAGTCGCACCATCAAACAATGTTCCTTGACCAAGTACTTCTCTTACGGCCCCTAACAACATCAGTATTAATAAAAAACCTAGGCCCATCATTAATCCGTCAAAACTTGCTTGTTTGATCGGGTTTTTAGAGGCGTATGCCTCAGCTCGACCAATAATCGCACAATTGGTGACGATCAAGGGGAGAAATATACCTAATGATTGATACAAACCAAAGGTATAGGCATTCATGAGGAGTTGTACACAGGTAACAAAAGACGCAATGATTAAAACAAAAATAGGGATCCTAATTTCTTTAGGTACCCATTTACGAATGGCCGATACGGTCGTATTTGAACAAATAAGTACAAATAAAGTTGCCAGCCCTAAACCAATGGCGTTTGTTAACGTTGAAGTGACTGCCAGTAATGGACACAATCCTAAAAGTTGTACGATACCAGGGTTGTTTTTCCATAAACCTTGCCAAGCTAATTCTTTATATTCGTCGTTAATTTTCATGACTATTTGGTTCCTTTAGCCGTTTTCTGGCTTGGGCAATTACTGGTAGCTTCAAATAGTTCACTTTGGTGTGCGTTAAAATAGCTAACGGTGTTGCGAACGGCTTTAACGACAGCACGTGGTGTGATTGTGGCACCGGTGAATTGGTCAAACATGCCACCATCTTTTTTCACTAACCAACGGCTATCATTATCATGGGCTAATTTCATGTCGGTAAAGCTGTTTATCCAATCGCTTTTCTTTTCTTCTATTTTATCGCCAAGCCCGGGAGTTTCTTGGTGCTTTAACGTTCTGACACCACTAATACTGCCATCTATATTAATGGCAATAATAAGCTCTATATTTCCGCTGTATCCGTCTGGGGCAACCGTTGTAATAGCTGCAGCGACTGCACTTTCATTTTTTCTTGCACGGTAAACTTTTTGTGGTGAAACCGTACCTAATGCAGCACTTGGCAAAATATAACAGTCTTTATAGATCACATTATTGTAGCTGTCTTTGGCGATAATACTGTTTAAGTTACGTAATAATTCTTGTTGTTGTTGCAAGATAATCTGATCTTTAGTGAGTAAGTGGACGACTGCAACAATAGCGGTACAAGCAATAGCAAATAAAGCGAGAATTTTGGCGTTTTTACTGACGGCACTAGTAAGTGAGAGGGCCATTATTCATTTCCTGATTTACTTGGTGAAATATTATGCCCGTAGGTACGAGGGCGTGTGTATTGATCGATTAATGGTGCTGCCATATTACAAATTAACACAGCAAATGCTACTCCATCAGGGTAACCGCCGTACTTTCTAATAATGAATACGAGAAAGCCTGCTAATGCGCCAAAAACGATACGCCCTTTAAAACTCGTCGCACCGGAAACGGGGTCTGTTAAGATAAAGAACGCTCCAAACATGCATGCGCCGTTAAACCAATGAAACAAGGTTGAGGCATTACTGTCTTGGCTATATAAAAAAGCGATTAATGAACATACAAATATGCTTGCTAAAAAACTGAATGGTGTTACCCAATGAATTGTCTTTTTACTTATTAAGAAGAGACCACCGAGTAGAAATCCGGCACTAACCCATTCCCAACCTACACCAAAATTTTCGCCAATAACGGGGCTTTCCATGCTTTCAGCAATCGTCATTCCCAGAGTTAGGTTTGTTTTTACTGTATCGAGCGGTGTTGCCATAGTATAACCGTCAATATGTGTTCTTAGTTGTTCAACCGAATATCCGTCAATTGTAAAGCCACTAACAATTACAGATAAGGTATCAGCAAAGTTTAAGGGCAATGCCATGAGTTCTAGCGGTGGTAGCCATGAAGTCATTTGCAAAGGAAATGAGATTAATAACATCACATAAGCGGCCATCGCAGGATTGAAAGGGTTATGTCCGAGGCCACCATAAAGTTGTTTAACAACAACAATAGCAAAGGATGCGCCAATCACAGTGATCCACCATGGCGCTATTGCGGGTAAGCTAATGCCAATTAATACCGCGGTTAGAATTGAGCTTCCATCAAATAGTTGCGCCTTTATATTCTTTTCTCGTAAAGACAACACAGTAAACTCTGCCACTAGGGCGGTAATAATGGCGAGTGAAATATGTATTAAATTCCCCCAGCCAAAAAAGTACCATTGGGCAAATACCCCTGGGATCGTTGCATAAATAACTAGACGCATTATTGCTGAAGTTTCACTTTGAACGTGATTATGTGGTGAGCTTGCTATCCAAAAGGCCATAATATTATGTCGACTCTGATTTTGGTTGTTTGTTTGTTAGATCATCGCTGGGAGTAGCGGCTAATTTTGTTTGTTGTTCAGCAAGTTTTCTTGCTTTAGCTTTGGCAACTGCGGCAGCAATTTTCGCTTTTTTATCGTCAACAGGCTTTTCGACCTGCTTTGATATGACGGTGTCGTCGTGCGTATTGTTATCCGAGACTAGTGGGGTATCATTGTTTTTCTCAGCAAGTTTTCTTGCTTTAGCTTTGGCAACTGCGGCAGCAATTTTCGATTTTTTATCGTCAACAGGCTTTTCGACCTGCTCTGATATAACGGTGTCGCCTTGCGTATTGTTATCCGAGACTAGTGGGGTATCACTGTTTTTTTCAGCAAGTTTTCTTGCTTTAGCTTTGGCAACTGCGGCAGCAATTTTCGCTTTTTTATCGTCAACAGGCTTTTCGACCTGCTTTGATATAACGGTGTCGCCTTGCGTATTGTTATCCGAGACTAGTGGGATATCATTGTTTTTCTCAGCAAGTTTTCTTGCTTTAGCTTTGGCAACTGCGGCAGCAATTTTCGATTTTTTATCATTGACAGGTTCGACTGCGCTATCATCTGCTGTATTAACCGATAGGGTTTTTTCTGTTGGTATGTTTTGCTGAGCAGCAAGTTTTTTTGCTTTTGCTCTAGCAATAGCGGCGCTTACCTGACTTTTTTGTTCTACGTCTATTGGTGGAACTGAATGGTCAGCAGTTCCGCTATCGCCAACTTGAGTTTGTTGAGCTTTCTTGGCTTTGACGCGTGCTAAAGCCTCTGCAACCGCTGACTTCTCAGTTTTTGCTTGGGGTGTACCTGAGTTCATTCGTGCTTTACGTGCTTCGGCTGCTGCCTTGTTCTTTTCTTCTCGGGCTACTTTATCTCTTGCCAGGCGCTCTTTACGCGCTTCAAATCTTACTTTTGCATGTTCTGCTTTTATATCTAATTGCTTTTGTGTACGAATTTCAGATTTTGCTACGCGATAATAGTGTACTAATGGAATTTGACTTGGACAAACATACGCACAAGCACCACATTCGATACAATCGAATAGGTTGAGTTTTTCAAGTTGTGGCTGATCTTTTGCTTTAGCGCTCCACTGTAATTCTTGTGGTAAAAGTTGGCTAGGGCAAACATCACTACATTGCCCACATCGAATACATTCAACTTCCCCTGTGCCAGTGGAATAAGGTGACGATATTTCTTGCTCACTTGGGGCGAGTACACAATTGGTTGTCTTTACCACAGGGACTTGATCTGTAGGCAGGCTGTAGCCCATCATTGGACCACCCATAATGATATGCTTTTTATTTTTATTAGCATAACCACACTGTTCAAGTAAAAAGCCTACAGGAGTACCAAGTAATGACCAGACATTTTGGGGCTTTTGTAAGGCTTGGCCACTGACCGTAACCACTCTTTTTATTAGAGGTATATCGTTTATTACGGCATCAGCAATAGCAAAACAAGTCGCAATATTATGCATTACAATACCTAACGAACTTGGCAAAACCCCAGATGGCACTTCTTGACCTGTTAATATTTGAATGAGTTGTTTTTCACCACCTGTAGGGTATTTAGTGGGTACTACACAGATTTGAATATGTTCATTATTGGCGGTTGCTTGCTGTAACACTTTTATTGCTTCGGGTTTGTTTTCTTCAATACCGATAAGAATATAATCAGGCGAAAGAATACGGTCGAGTATATTAATACCATCTAAAATTGACGGACTATGTTCACGCATTAATAAATCGTCAGCGCTAATATAAGGTTCACACTCAGCGGCATTAATAATAAGGAATTTTATCTTTTCTCGAGTACTGACCTTTACTTGAGTAGGAAAGCCGGCGCCGCCCATACCTGAAATACCAGCAGATGCAATTTTATCAATTAATTCATTATTTGTTAGTTGATTGAAATCGGTACAAATATGGCGTTCTCGCCATTTGTCTTCACCATCAGGCGTAATAAATAAGCATAATTCACTTAAACCTGAAGGATGAGCAATAACAGCATTTTTGATAGCACTAATAGTGCCACTTGTTGGTGCATGAATAGGCACAGCCATTGGGTGCGTACTGTGCGTAAGCGCTTGACCTTTTAATACCTTATCACCAATCTTTACTTGTAACTCACCAGCAATACCGATGTGCTGTTGTAATGGTAATATTAGTTGTTCAGGTATACTAACCGCTCTGATTGGCTTGTCAGTGGTTAAGAACTTTTGTTCAGGAGGGTGAATACCGCCATGAAAAGTCCAAAAGTTGCCTCGTTTTATACGTTCAATAACTGATCCCACGAATCCTCACCTAATCAAGCTGTACTACGGGTATATTATTAAGATCCCACTGCCAGTTTTGTGGCGTTTTAGCAATAGGTATCATTACTATGCAATCAACTGGGCAAGGTTCGACACATAAATCACAGCCGGTACATTCATCGGCTATTATGGTGTGCATTTGTTTGGTTGTACCTAAAATTGCGTCAACAGGGCAGGCTTGGATACATTTTGTGCAGCCGATACAATCTTCTTCAATAATAAAAGCAACTTTAGGAGAGTTATCTGTATCATGGCTCTCATCTAATGGTGGTGGTTCAACCCCCATCAAATCGGCAATTTTTTTGATGGTGTCTTCACCACCTGGAGCACATTTGTTTATTGCTTCACCATTTGCTACTGCTTCTGCATAAGGTTTACAACCAGGATAACCACATTGACCACATTGTGTTTGCGGTAATATAGCGTCAACTTGTTCGGCAAGAGGATCCCCTTCAACATGAAATTTTACCGAGGCAAAACCGAGGATAGCACCAAAGACTAATGCCATACAGCCAAGGACTAATATGGCCAAAAGAGTTGTCATTAGTACGCTCATTATAACTTCACCAATCCAGTAAAGCCCATAAAAGCAAGCGACATTAAGCCCGCTGTTATCATTGCAATAGCAGAACCTTTAAAAGGTTTAGGGATATCTGCATTAGCCAGTTTTTCGCGCATGGCTGAAAACATAATAAGGACAAGAGAAAAACCTACAGCTGCGCCAAAACCATAAACGATTGATTCAAGAAAGTTGTGTTGTTCGTATATATTTAATAAGGCGACACCTAATACCGCGCAATTAGTCGTAATGAGTGGCAAGAATATCCCCAGTAAACGGTATAAGTTGGCACTGGTTTTATGTACGACCATTTCGGTAAATTGAACAACCACGGCAATGACTAATATAAACATCATTGTCGTTAAGTATTCTAGACCCAAAGGGGCTAAAATGTAGGTGTTAACGATGTAACTGAGCAACGAAGCAATAGTCATTACAAAGGTGGTGGCAAATGACATACCGATAGCAGTTTCAGTACGAGAAGACACACCCATAAATGGGCATAAACCTAGGAACTTTACGAGTACAAAGTTATTGACTAATACTGTGCTAACTAACAGCAGTAGATAATCTGTCATTTGAGAATTAATTTTATGAGATAATTCGCACTATTATCCGACTTTATTCGTCAGATCACAACCGCTCAATAGCTTAATTTTTGTTGCATATGCAACATCTTGTTGTGGTATAAGGACAAATTTACTAAGGATTATTAATATTTTAGCTTTATTAAATTAAAGAACATCAGGTTTTCCTAAGTAAAACCCTTGGCAACCATCAATGAATAACTTTTCTAAAGTAAACTTTTCTTCTTGGCTTTCAACACTTTCAGCTAAAACCGTTATGCTAAGTCGGTGTGCAAGGTCGACCATCAATCGGATGAAATATTGATTGTTTTTATCATCATCGATATCACGTGTGTAGGAGCTATCCATTTTAATAAAATCAGGTTTAAGATCACGAAAAAACTTAAATGAGGTTAATCCAACACCAAAACGTTCAACAGTAATGCGCGAGCCGACACGATGGATCATATCGATAAAGCGTTTACTGGTTTTGATGTTTTGTTGCAGGCCATATTCGGTGATTTCAAAGATTAATTTCGAAGCAATTGTTGCTTCTTTTAATAAACGACGTTCCAGCCAGATTAAAAAATGTTCATCATGAATACTTCGAGCACTGATATTGATACCAAAAAACTGCTCGTGTAAGTTTTTTACTTTAATTTCATTGATGACTTTTTCGATAATCATTTTGTCGACAGCAACCATTTTATCGAGCTTTTCAGCCATGGCGATAAAAGAGGCGGTAGGGAGCATTTCATCACTTGAATTTAAAAATCGAGCAAGAATTTCGCCATAAACTTTATTGTTACGACTATTGGGTTTTATCTGCTGAACGAGTAATTTTACCCGTTGATTTTCTAATACACTCTCTATTTCTTGACGCCAGTTCTGGTTACCGTAATTAGCACTCGCGCTCTGTAAAATATCCGTGTTACTTTGCGAAAACCAGGAGTTTATTTGCTGAGTTTGCGCAATGCTTATACCCGTGTCTGCTAATGCGAGTAATTCACCCAATGGTTTGTCTTTATCAAAATAAACTAATCCGGTATAGCCAACTGAATCTAAGTCTGATGATTGTTGATAAGCGTTAAACTTACGTGATATTTCATTTGCTGCGTTTTCTGCTTCTTTTAAGGTAACATTTGGCAGAAGGGTTGCAAAATCTGAGCTATTGAGTCGATAAACATTGGCACCGCGATAGGTTGCCGTAACGCTTTTGATGATTTCTGCAACTTTACAAATATAATTATCACCTTCATTGTAACCGTGTATTTGATTAATTGTTTGCAGTTCAGAGCAACGGGTTATAGCTAAGACACCAAACTCAACTTGGTTCTCGTCATTAGCAAAAAATTGAATAAAACGATTACGGTTCTCTAATTTTGTCAGTGGTTCGATATAGGCTTGTTTTTCAAGTGCAGTAGTGTCATTGATATGCGACGAGATAAGCGCTTCAACCTTTTTTAATCCGGATGTTAATTCAGGAATATCAATGACTTCATCGTCAGGTTCTAGCTTATTCATCGAGATGACTTGTGCGATCCCGTGTTTAATTTTTTTATTGACGACAAAAACCAGCTGTTTAGTGTGTTTAACACTCAAGGAACAAGCAATCAAAATAATAATGAGGCTAACAAAAATTGATACAGCTGTTATTTTCAACACTAATGTTGCAGAAGTATTGCCATTGACTTGGTAACTGATAGTCGTTTTTAGTTCGCTTGTAAAAACTATTTTTTCAGGGGAAATTAAAGTGACAAGAATGTTTGAATGGGGTATTTCATGAACAAATATATCTTTGTTTTGTTTTGTTAGCGAGAATAACTGAAAATCAGCTAAATTAATCAATTTATTAACACTTTTAAATTGATCGCTTTTGTCTGAGATATCAACAACAGCGGCAATGGATTTTTGTATGTTTAGCTGTCTACTCGACAGAGAAGAAGATAAAATATAGCTCACGATTACGGCGATAAGAATATTAAAAAAAATTCCTAAAATGGCATTGCGAATTAATAATTGAGAATAGCTATACATAATATGTCGATTTACTACAAAGATTAGGCTTACTTAATTTATAGCATGCTTGATAAAAAATTACTAACTAGCTGTTATTTAGAGTGATATATTATACTAAGAGCAATGACCTACATAAGTTGAGCTTTTATTGCTTATAGTATGAATTAGGCTTGCGATTCGTCGGTAGGCGCTATATAATTAGCCTAGCTTAAATATAACAATATTTCACTGAAATTCATTTTTTAGTTTCTTATGCTTAACGCAAAGTTAAAATGCTTAAAGCAAAATTTTAAAATAATTTTATATTGTTGTATCGATTTAACGGCTTATCTTATAAGTCACTAGGTTAAATCAACATCGTGGGTCAGTGTAACAAGCCCCGCGTAATGGGGCTTTTTCGTATCTGGAACATTTTCAGCACGATAAGTTTTAAGAATTGCTGGGCTATAAGCCCTTTTTTTGTATCTGAATGTCGATACAGAAAGATAAAGTAAGATTTTATTTGGAGAAAATGATTGGCTAAGTTTGAACATAAATTGACAGACATGTTACGTCCTGCTGTTGAAGAAGTTGGCAAGGAATTATTAGGTATTGAATATATCAGTGCAGGTAATAATTCAGTATTACGTTTATTTATCGACCATGAGAATGGTATTGATGTTGATGACTGCGCAGAAGTTAGCCGTCAGGTAGGGGCTATTCTTGACGTTGAAGATCCTATCAGCAGTGAGTTTAATTTAGAAGTATCATCGCCAGGTTTAGACCGACCTTTATTCGATAAGCCACACTATGAAGCAGTGATTGGTGAAATTATCGAAGTAAAATTGTCTATACCGTTAAATGGTCGTCGTAAATTTAAAGGGTGTTTAGTTGCCGTTGAAAATGACACGTTAATCGTAACGGTTGATGGCGAAGACTATGATTTAGTGCTCGGTAATATTGTTAAGGCTAATTTGGTTTTTAATCATAATAAAAAGACTTAATCAAAAAATCATAATAATAAAATAAAAAATACGCAGTTGTTCAATTTTGTACCATAAACACAAATTGGACTGTTCAGAAACGATTAAAAAGGCTAAGTAGCATGAGTAAGGAAATATTACTGGTTGTAGATGCCGTATCTAACGAAAAAGCATTACCACGTGAAAGTATTTTTGAAGCAATGGAAACTGCTTTAGAAACAGCAACAAAGAAAAAATATGAAGGCGACATTATTGTTCGTGTTGCTATTGACCGCACTAATGGTGAATTTGATACGTTCCGACGTTGGTTAGTTGTTGCTGATGATGCAGTAGCAGAAAACCCGTTTGCAGAAATGAGCTTATCAGCAGCACAGTACGATAATGAAGAGTTACAGCTTGGCGATTACATTGAAGATCAAATTGAATCAGTTAAATTTGACCGTGTAACTACGCAAACCGCAAAGCAAGTTATTGTACAAAAAATTCGTGAAGCAGAACGTGCACTTATTGTCGAAGCTTATCAAGAACAAATCGGTGAGTTAGTTACCGGTGTTGTTAAGAAAGCTAGTCGCGATAGCATTATCATTGATTTAGGTAATAACGCAGAAGCGGTTATTTATCGTGATGATATGTTGCCTCGTGAAACATTCCGTCCAGGTGACCGTATACGTGGTTTGTTATACGAGATAAAGACAGAAACACGTGGCGCACAATTATTAGTGACTCGTTCTAAGCCAGAAATGTTGATTGAGCTTTTCCGTGTAGAAGTACCGGAAATTGGCGAAGAAATGCTAGAAATAAAAGGTGCTGCTCGCGATCCTGGCTCACGTGCCAAAATTTCAGTTAAGTCAAACGACAAACGTATTGATCCAGTCGGCGCTTGTGTCGGTATGCGTGGTTCACGTGTTCAAGCTGTCTCGACTGAACTTGGTGGTGAACGTGTAGATATCGTTTTATATGACGATAACCCAGCACAGTACGTAATCAACGCAATGGCTCCAGCTGAAGTTGCATCAATTATTGTTGATGAAGACAAAGGCACCATGGATATTGCTGTTGAAGAAGGCAACTTAGCGATGGCTATCGGCCGTAGTGGACAAAATATTCGTTTGGCTAGCCAATTGACTGGCTGGGAATTGAACGTAATGACCGTTGCTGATATGAACGAAAAACATCAAGCTGAAAACGATAAAGTTATTTCTTTATTCACAGATAACTTAGATATCGATGACGACTTTGCTAATTTATTAGCAGAAGAAGGTTTTGCTACGTTAGAAGAAATTGCTTATGTACCAGCCGCTGAAATGTTAGAAATTGACGGCATGGACGAAGAAATTGTAGACGCGCTTCGCGAACGAGCAAAAGCGGCATTAACGACACGAGCATTAGCAAGCGAAGAATCTCTTGAAAATGCTGAACCAGCCGCTGATTTATTAGCATTAGATGGTTTAGAACGTCATTTAGCCTTTGTATTAGCGAGTCGTGGTGTTATTACCCTTGAAGATTTAGCTGAACAAGGCGTTGACGAAATTGCCGATATTGAAGAATTAGATGAAACCAAAGCGGGCGAGTTAATTATGGCTGCGCGTAATATTTGTTGGTTTAACGAAGAATAATTCCCGGGAGAATATAGTAGATGTCAAACACAACTGTAGCAGAACTTGCTCAAGAAATTGGTACACCGGTGGACCGCTTAGTTAGCCAATTGGCTGATTCTGGCGTGAACAAATCCGCAACTGATTCTGTATCACAAGATGAAAAAGAAGCATTGTTAGATCACTTGAAAAAGCAACATGGTGACGACTCAACAGCCGGACCACTAAAGATGACGCTTAATCGTAAATCTAAATCAACGTTAACAATGGGACATGGCAGTAAAGCCAAGTCGGTTAATGTTGAAGTACGTAAAAAGCGCACTTATGTTAAACGTAGCGAAGTTGAAGAGCAACAACAGGCAGAAGCAGAAGCTCAAGCCAATGCAGAAGCTGAAATAGCCGCTCAAGCAGCAGCAGAAGCAAAAGCAATTGCTGATGCTAAAGAAGCTGAAAATGGCAAAGCAGTCGCAGCCGCAAAAGCAGAAGCCGAAGCTGAACGTAAAGCTCAGGCAAAAGCCGAAGCGGATGCTAAAGCTAAACAAGCTGCCGCAGCAAAAGCAAAAAATGCTGAAGAAGCGCCAGTAAAAGTTGCAGAAAGCGATGAAGCTAAAAAGATTCGTCTTGCTCAAGAAGCTGAAACAAAAGCTAAGCTTGAAGAAGAAGCTAAAGAAGCTACTGCCGCAGCTAAGAAGCTAGCAGAAGAAAATGAAGCACGCTGGAAAGAGCAAGAAGCTGAACGTAAAGCTAAAGAGAAGGAAGTTGTACATTTAACTTCTTCTAAGTACGCGCAAGAAGCTGAAGACAAAAGTGACTCAGCTGATGAAAGTGGTCGTCGCCGTAAGAAGAAAAAAGCACCTGCTGCTCGTGGCCGTAATAACGGACGTGGCAAAGGTAAAACGTTATCTTCACCTGAAAGTTTAAAGCATGGTTTTACAAAACCTGTTGAAACTAAAGTACAAGATATTCGTATTGGCGAAACGATTTCAGTAGCAGAGCTTGCCAACAAAATGGCAAAGAAAGGCGCTGAAGTTGTTAAAGCTATGTTTAAATTGGGTGCAATGGCAACCATTAACCAAGTAATTGACCAAGAAACTGCAGCACTTGTTGCAGAAGATATGGGCTTTGACGTTGTACTTGTTAAAGAAAATGCTTTGGAAGAAGCCGTACTTGCTGATCGTAGCCATACCGGTGAAGAAATTACTCGTGCACCTGTTGTTACTATTATGGGTCATGTTGATCACGGTAAAACATCACTACTTGACTATATTCGTAAAGCGAAGGTAGCAGACGGTGAAGCTGGTGGTATTACTCAGCATATTGGTGCTTATCACGTAGAAACGGGTCATGGTATGATCACGTTCTTAGATACTCCAGGTCATGCTGCCTTTACTGCAATGCGTTCTCGTGGTGCTAAAGCAACTGATATTGTTATCATTGTTGTTGCTGCAGATGATGGTGTTATGCCACAGACTGTTGAAGCTATTCAACATGCTAAAGCTTCTGAAGTGCCTATTATCATTGCTGTAAACAAGATGGATAAAGAAGGTGTTGATATCGAACGTGTTAAGAGTGAGTTATCTCAACACGGTGTTTTATCTGAAGAGTGGGGCGGTGAAGTTCAATTCTGTCATGTTTCAGCTAAAACAGGTTTAGGCATCGACGAATTACTTGATTCAATATTACTACAATCTGAAGTATTAGAATTAACAGCTGTTGTCGACAAAATGGCAAGCGGTGTTGTTATTGAGTCTAAATTAGATAAAGGCCGTGGTCCAGTAGCAACGGTGTTGGTACAAGAAGGTACGTTAAAGCAAGGTGATATCGTACTTTGTGGTTTAGAATATGGCCGTGTTCGTGCAATGCGCGATGAAAATGGTAAAGATATTCAATCTGCGGGTCCATCTATTCCTGTTGAAATTATCGGCTTAAGTGGTGTTCCACAATCTGGTGACGAGGCGACTGTTGTTAAAGATGAAAAGAAAGCACGTGAAGTTGCTTTATTCCGTCAAGGTAAATTCCGTGATGTGAAACTTGCTCGTCAACAAAAAGCCAAACTTGAAAATATGTTTGCAAGTATGGCTGAAGGCGAAATTTCAGAAGTTAACGTTGTGATTAAGTCAGATGTTCAAGGTTCACTTGAAGCGATTAGTGACTCATTACTTAAGTTATCTACTGATGAAGTTAAAGTAAGAATTATTGGTTCAGGTGTTGGTGCTATTACTGAAACTGATGCAACGTTAGCGGCGGCTTCTAATGCCATTGTTGTTGGTTTCAATGTTCGTGCCGATGCATCTGCACGTAAAGTGATTGAATCTGAGAACATCGATTTACGTTACTACAGTGTTATTTACGCATTAATCGATGAAGTTAAACAAGCCATGAGCGGCATGTTAGCGCCAGAATTCAGACAAGAAATCATTGGTCTTGCACAAGTACGTGACGTGTTTAAGTCACCTAAAATTGGTGCGATCGCTGGTTGTATGGTTACTGAAGGTCTTATTAAACGTAGCGCACCAATTCGTGTATTACGTGACTTGGTTGTTATATACGAAGGTGAACTTGAATCACTTCGTCGATTCAAAGATGATGTACCAGAAGTTCGTAACGGTACTGAATGTGGTATCGGTGTTAAGAACTACAACGATGTCCGTGTTGGTGACCAAATTGAAGTATTCGAAACAATAGAAATTAAGCGTACGCTGTAACACTAAATTTTTGCTAATGGGTTGATTCCATATTTATCCATTAGCGTTAATTCAATGTGACACGTAACTTACTGTTGGTAAAATACTAAATGGGGGCTTTGCCTCCATTTTTGTTCATATATTAAAGGTTATCAGGTAAAGAACCTTGATAACCTCATTAGGAGAATTTCTTATGGCAAGAGAATTTGCCCGTACCGACCGTGTCGGACAAGAAATACAAAAAGAAATCGCAACGATATTAATGCGCGAAGTTAAAGATCCTCGTTTGGCGATGACAACAGTTTCAGCTGTTGAATTAACGCGTGACTTAGCTTACGCAAAAATATTCGTTACTTTTTTTACTAACGAAGCGTCAGAAATAAAAAGCTCTATTGAAGTGTTAAATGATGCAGCTGGCTTTATTCGCTCGTTATTAGCAAAAAAACTACGCGCACGTATTATGCCGCATTTACGTTTTGTCTATGACAGTTCTATGGCTGAAGGTGTACGTATGAGCTCACTCGTTGACGAAGCTGTAGCGAGCGACAAGCACATAGCCGAGAGTTCAGAACGAGACGCTACTGCTACTGATGAAATTACTGATGTAAACAACGAAGAAAATTCATAGGGTATAAGCTAGATGGCTAAACGCAGAAAAGGTCGCCCAATTAATGGGGTGATCCTACTTGATAAACCTTATGAAATGTCATCGAACAGTGCTTTGCAAAAAGTTAAACGACTTTTTTTCGCACAAAAAGCTGGGCATACTGGTGCATTAGATCCTCTTGCAACGGGAATGCTGCCTATTTGTTTAGGTGAAGCAACTAAGTTTTCACAATTTTTGCTGGATACTGATAAAACTTATCAAGTGACTGCGAAATTGGGTGTCCGCACCACAACAAGTGATGCTGATGGCGAAGTTGTTGCAGAAAAACCAGTCAATGTTTCAAGTGAGCAGTTAGCACTCGCGCTTGAATCTTTTCGCGGTACAACACAGCAAATTCCTTCCATGTATTCAGCATTAAAATATAAAGGTCAGCCTTTATATAAATATGCCAGAGAAGGTGTTGAAGTACCCCGTGAGTCACGCGACATTACGGTTTTTCGTTTAGATTTATTACGCTTTGAAGCTGACGAAGTTGATTTAGATATTCATGTATCTAAAGGGACTTATATTCGTACTATTATCGATGATTTAGGTGAGTTACTTGGTTGTGGAGCACATGTTGCGAACTTACGTCGTAGCGCTGTAGGTAATTATCCAACAGAAAAAATGGTAACACTTGAGCAGTTACAATCATTAGTAGAGCAGGCTGAAGAACAAGAGTTATCGGCCAGTGAATTGCTAGACCCATTATTATTACCGATGACGACGGCTTGTGATGGCATTCCTGAAGTTTTCATTGATGATATGTCAGCGAATTTTTTACGCCACGGTAATCCAGTACAAGCATCAAATGTACCCAGTGAAGGCTTAGTGCAAGTTTTTGTCGGTGATAATATTATTGATGGCGAGTTTATTGGTGTTGGTCATATAGATGACGACGGTTTAGTTGCCCCTAAACGCATTGTTGTTTTAGATGAGTTTTTGAAAACACTGTAATTAAGCGACTTTAGGCACTTATTAGTCTGGTTGCAATAGCACTTACCTTAAGCATAAATATTTCTACTGGAAATTATTTATACTTAACGACGAGTTAATGATATTAAAAAATATCGGTTGCAATTACACCTAGCGCTGATACAATGCGCGCTCTTTTGTCACCTTAGCTGAATTAGTGTTTGGCTGGGTGCGAATTTTCAAGTACTTTCGGGTACATAACACTAAGGATTACTTATGTCTTTAAATGCTACAGAAAAAGCTGCAATTGTTGCAGAATATGCTCAAAAAGAAGGTGACACTGGTTCACCAGAAGTTCAAGTTGCTTTGCTAACTACTCAAATCAACCACTTACAAGGTCACTTCAAAGAGCACATCCATGATCACCATTCACGTCGTGGTTTATTGCGCATGGTTGCACAACGTCGTAAATTGCTTGATTACTTAAAAGGCAAAAACGTTGAGCGTTACACAACTGTAATCGCTAAACTAGGTTTACGTCGTTAAGATGTAACTTATTTATTATCTTTTCTAAAGATAGTATCGAAAAAAGGAGCTAATAAGCTCCTTTTTTTATACCTTTTTTTTATGAACTGTTACCTAAACGGTCACAAACCTTCCTTTTTTGTCTTTTCTTAATAACATTTACCTTTTGTCGCTAGTAAATACGTGGTGAGGTAGTATAATGTGCGTGCAAATTTTTAGAAGTATTAAGCTTTTGCAAAACTAATCAATCCAAACTGTATAATTTTTTGTTCAACTTAAGCAGTACAAAGTTTGCTCTAAGTGAATAAATAATTGTACAGATTGGTTAATAACTTAAAAATATTAATTTAATAAAAGGAACATTTATGTTCAATACTGTTACAAAAACATTTGAATTCGGTCAACATACCGTAACTTTAGAAACGGGCGCTATCGCTCGTCAAGCAACTTGTGCTGTTATGGCTAGCATGGACGATACGTGTGTATTAGTGTCTGTTGTTGGTAAAAAAGAAGCAAAGCCAGGACAAGATTTTTTCCCATTAACGGTTAACTACCAAGAACGTACATACGCTGCAGGTAAAATCCCAGGTGGTTTCTTTAAACGTGAAGGCCGTCCTTCTGAAGAAGAAACATTAATTTGTCGTCTAATTGACCGTCCAATTCGCCCACTATTCCCTGAAGGGTTTACTAACGAAGTTCAAGTGGTAATCACTGTAGTTTCTGCTAACCCAGAAATTGCCCCAGACATTATCTCTTTATTAGGTACTTCTGCGGCATTAGCTATTTCAGGAATGCCTTTTAGTGGTCCAGTTGGCGCAGCACGTGTTGGTTATACTGACGGCAAATACATTCTTAACCCATTACAATCGGAATTAGAAACGTCTAAGTTAAACTTAGTGGTTTCTGGTACTGATTCAGCAGTATTAATGGTTGAGTCTGAAGCTGATGTTTTATCTGAAGAAGTTATGCTTGGCGCTGTTATGTATGGTCATGAGCAAATGCAAACAGCAATCACAGCGATTAAAGAAATGGCTGCAGAAGTTAACAATCCTAAGTGGGATTGGGTTGCACCAGTTAAAAACGCTGATCTTATTGCTAAAATTGCAGAATTGAGTGAAGCACAAGTTAACGAAGCTTACCAAATTACTGAAAAAGCAGTTCGTTACGAAAAAATTAAAGAAATTCGCGATGGTGTTGTTGAAACATTATTGGCCAGTGACGCAGATCTTAACGTTCAAGAAGCGAAAGATTTATTCCACGACCTAGAAAAAACTGTTGTGCGTGGTCGTATCACCAAAGGCATGCCTCGCATCGATGGTCGTGACCCTGAAATGATCCGTGCCCTAGACGTAATGACAGGTGTATTACCGAGAACTCACGGTTCTGCGGTATTTACTCGTGGCGAAACTCAAGCATTAGTTACGGCTACTTTAGGTACACAACGTGATGCACAGCGTCTTGATACAATTATGGGTGAGAAGACTGACGCATTTATGCTTCATTATAACTTTCCTCCATACTGTGTAGGTGAAACTGGTTTTGTTGGCAGCCCTAAGCGTCGTGAAATCGGCCATGGCCGTTTAGCAAAACGCGGTATGTTAGCTGTTATGCCTTCACTTGAAGAATTCCCATACGCTGTGCGTATTGTTTCTGAAATTACAGAATCAAACGGTTCATCTTCAATGGCTTCAGTTTGTGGTGCTTCATTAGCATTAATGGATGCTGGTGTACCAATTAAAGCTTCTGTTGCTGGTATTGCAATGGGCCTAGTTAAAGAAGGCGACGACTTTGTTGTTCTTTCTGACATTTTAGGTGATGAAGATCACTTAGGTGATATGGACTTTAAAGTAGCGGGTACTACCGGTGGTATTACTGCACTTCAAATGGACATTAAAATTGAAGGTATTACTCAAGAAATCATGCAACTTGCTTTAAACCAAGCTAAAGCTGCACGTACTCATATCTTATCTGTAATGGACGAAGCTATATCTGGTCACCGTGATGATATTTCACAGTTTGCACCACGCATTCACACCATTAAAGTTAGCCAAGATAAAATTCGTGACATCATTGGTAAAGGCGGTGCTACTATCCGCATGCTTACCGAAGAAACGGGTACAACTATCGAAATTGACGACGATGGTACTGTGAAAATTGCTGCAACAAATGGCGATCAAGCTCAAGATGCCATTAACCGCATTAAAGCATTAACGGCTGAGATTGAAGTAGGTACAATTTACCAAGGTAAAGTAGTACGTATCGTTGATTTTGGTGCCTTTGTTAACGTACTTCCAGGTAAAGATGGTTTAGTTCACATCTCTCAAATATCTGAAGAACGTGTAAATGCTGTAAGTGATGTATTAACTGAAGGTCAAGAAGTTACTGTTAAAGTACTTGAAGTTGACCGTCAGGGCCGTGTACGTTTAAGTATTAAAGAAGCTTCTGAAAAGAAAGAAGCGCCAGTAGCTGACGCCGCTGAATAGCATACTTAAAAAGTTACATAAAAAGGGAGCCTGATGGCTCCCTTTTTTATATACTGAAACTAAATAAATAAAAATATTTTATTAGGTACCTTATTTCTGTGAATAAACTCTTTAAAGTAGCATTTGTTATCGCTATCTCTGCCATCCAAGGTTGTGCAAGTAATCAACCAAACACTTCTTCTATTGCTATGAATCAGCTCATCATTGCCGAGCCCTTGGCAATAAACTATAAAAGTGAAATAGCTATAGCTCGATTGACTGACGTTATTCAAAGAGCAGAAATAACCGATGCACAACGAGCTGAGCTTTATTATGACCGGGGTGTTATTTTTGACAGTGTGGGTTTACGATCACTAGCTCGCCTTGATTTTAATCGGGCACTAAGGTTAAAACCTGACTTTGTTGATGCTTATAATTTTTTGGGGATCCACTACACACAATTACAAGAATTCGAGCAAGCTTATCAAGCCTTCGATTCCGCGATTGATTTAGATCCAGAACATGAATATGCATTTTTAAATCGAGGCATTGCCTTATATTATGGTGGCCGCCCAGGTCTTTCAATTGATGACTTTAGCACTTTCCATCAACGTAAAAAAAACGACCCTTATCGTATTTTATGGTTGTATTTAGCTGAATCAGCAACAAATGATTTAACTGCTCAGATAGCATTAAAACGAGCTTCTGATTTAGTCGATGATAGCGTTTGGGCTAAAAATATCATTCAGTTGTATCTTGGCGATATTACTGAACAACAATTTGTTAACCAATTATCAAGCGGCACAAACTCAAGTAAAGCGTTAAGCGAACGTTTGTGCGAAGCTTATTTTTACCTAGGAAAGTATTATCAACTTAAGGGAAATAATGATATTGCGGCTAACTTTTTTAAATTAGCACTCAGTACCAATGTTTACGAATTTGTTGAACACAGATACGCTAAACTTGAGTTAGACTTAATGCGACAAGAAACACTACAAGCTGATAAGTCGTCTTAGTTGCTTATATAAATATTTTATCGATACCTTAAATGAAAGTTAAAGTTAGCCTAACAATCATGAGCTTATTGATCCTCCTATCAATAAGCTCTTTTTTATGGATAAATTCACTGATCCAACGGGTAGAAGATGGCTATGCTAGCCACTCACAATTAGCGCTTATTAATCAGCTTGGTCTACATTCAATATTATATAAACGCTTGAACTTATATGGCCAGCAAGATAAGAATAAGCAATGGCAAAATATTGCGAAAGCACTTGCTAAAGACGATGGAGAAATAGCATTCAAGTTAGCCAACTATTATCTTACTAAGCCTAAAGAAAGCTATCGTAAAAATCGAAATGGTGAACTCTGGCTTAAGCAAGCTATTCGCTTAAATCATAAGAAATCGAGAATTGCATTAGCTAAAATTTATCTTGATGAGCATAGCTTATTAGCCGCTACAAAATTACTCCTGCCGATACAATCCGATCCATCAGCGTTAAAACTTTTAATTGAAATTTCAATTTTAACGGGCGAATATAAAAAAATTGATCATTACATTCAACAATTCACCGCGATGAGTTCAGAAGATAAAACAGATGAACAACAGTCTTTTTATCAAAAATTAAAGCGTTATAAAATAATAAATAAGCCTGTAATAGCCCCTGAAGTTAGTTGCTTAGCGACAATATCTCCCTTTGCAACCAGCTTAGAAAACTTAGGGTATTTTGAAGAACTTATATCTTCTGCAAGACTAGCACCACTAAAACCCTATCTCTGTTTTTCACCCGTAAAATATATCAGCAAAATACAGCTAGATTGTCAGCATGATGAAAATGAAGCGATTCGATGCAACGAGTCTATCTGGCAAAAGCATAACTTAGTAGGCAATAACCGCTTTATTGCGGTACTTGTTGAAAAAGGAGGTGCTAATGTTAATGCGGGTATCTTATATATCGATAGTCATGATAATGAAGATGTTCTTTTTCATGAGTTGGCGCATCTTATTGGTTTTATTGATGAATATCAATTGGCAGAAAATCATTATCGATGCTTATCCGTTCAAAATTCAATGTTTTCACATAATATTGCTATTTTACCCCGCTTTTATCAGGGATCGCGACAGGTTGTACGGGAGAAAATTTTAAGCGAACTACCATGGGCTAAATACATTGAAAGCCATACCCCCTTAGTGAGTAAAGCTGAACAAGGGTGGAAATTAGGGACAGCTAAAGATGAGTCAGGTAGTGTTGGTGCTTATCTTGCTGAAAGCTGTGATGAGCAAAACTTTGTTGCAATACAACCCTTAAATCAAAGAACAGCTATGCGATATTATGAAGAAGTTTTTCCAAATTTATATTTACAGATGTTGGCTGATAATCCAAAGAAATTCTTAATGCCTCATTATTTACAAAATGTGAATAGGGCATTGAAAGCAAAAAAATAACGCTTTCGCGTTATTTTTTGGAAGGAATAATTTTAACCACTATTATTGACCTAAGGGAACACTTACAAAACTGGGTTGTTCTACGCTAGTCTTAGCTTTATTTTTCTTGATATTATGATGTGAATTAATTGCCTTACTTGGCTTTTTAATAATCATTGTTGTGGTTTTTACCTTGGCTATTGGCCACATCGTATTGTTATTAAAAGTATGTACCTCATCATAGACAGTATCTTCTAAAGGTACTGTTTTTAACAATGCTGATTGTTCCTGTTTAGCCTTTGAGTTCTTATTTGCTTTAATGAACCATGAAAATAACTTCATACATATCACCCTTAATTTTCTTCACTCGTTAACCTTAGTTGAGAATTGGCAAATTCACCTACTTATTTGGACTATTGTCTAAATAAGAGAGGTAGGGACTTAATTGTTTAAATGATCTGAACTTTAGGTAATGTAAGGTATAATTGTGTCAGTAATATTATCTTTAAATGTAACTTTTTATGAATAAATTTGATGTCAGCACATTTCGTCAGCATTTTCCCTTGCTCAGCAAAAAAATTAATAATTTACCTTTAGTTTATTTTGATAATGGCGCTACCACCCAAAAACCTAATGTAGTTATTGACACTGAAGCTGAGGTATATCAACAATATAATGCTAATGTTCATCGAGCTTCGCATGCGTTAAGTGCTAAAGCTACATTGGCTTTTGAGCAAGCTCGAACCGAAGTTCAACGCTTTATTCAGGCCAAACATGTAGAAGAAGTTATTTGGACTTCAGGTACGACCAGCGGCATTAACTTAATTGCACAAAGTTGGGGGCAAAATAACTTATGCCACGGTGATGAAATATTATTAAGTCATGTTGAACACCATGCCAATATCGTACCTTGGCAAATGATTGCCGAAAAAACAGGTGCTGTTATTAAAGTCTTACCATTAGACGTTAACGGTCTGATTGATGAAAATGCGCTAGCAGGTTATTTTAATGAAAGAACTAAGGTGGTTAGTTTTGCACATATTTCTAATGTGATTGGTAAAGTTAACCCAGTTAAAAAATTAATTACTTTAGCTAAAAAATACAAAGCAATAACCGTTATTGACGGTGCTCAAGCTTGTGCTCATTTAACACTTAATATGCAAGACCTCGATTGTGACTTCTACGTGTTTTCGGCACACAAAATGTTTGGCCCAACAGGGGTTGGTGTTTTGTATGGGCGCCGTGAATTACTCAATAGCATGCCTCCGTATCAAGGTGGCGGTGAAATGATTAAACGGGTGAGCTTTAAGGGAACATCATTTAATGAATTACCTTTTAAGTTTGAAGCAGGAACACCTCATTACGCAGGCGTTATTGCTTTTTCAGCGAGTATTCAATTCATCAATGTATTTTCTTTAACTCAGCTGGCTGAGTATGAGCACAAGTTAACAACATACTGCTATGAAAAGCTGCAAAGTATCGAAGCGATAAAATTTGTTGCCAAGCAGCAACCCGATATAGGAGTGATTTCTTTTACTGTTATTGGCACTCATAATCATGATATTGCTACTGGATTAGACGCATACGGTATTGCTATTAGAAGTGGTCATCATTGTGCAATGCCATTAATGGATTATCTACAGCTGAGCGGCTGTATTCGGGTGTCGCTAGCTGCCTACAATACTTATGCCGAAGTCGACTTTTTCATTGAAAAGCTAAATTTACTGATTAAAAATGGCAAAGAAAATGATGAAGGCGTGATCAGTGACCCCGTTATTGACCAAGACGCCTCTAGTTCAAATAACGAAATAGCGATGATTGAACGATTTAGCCCGCTAAAAGGATGGGATACTCGCCATCGAGAAATAATGTTATTGGGTAAAAGCTTAGATAGAATGGATAAAGTTTTACGTAATCATACTACTTTGATACAAGGTTGTGAGAGCGATGCCTGGATATATGCCACGATAAACGCTCGGGGGGAATTTTATTTTAGTTGTGATAGCGATGCTAAAGTTATTAGAGGGTTAATGATGATTATTTTAGCCGCCTTTCAACAACGCTCTGCGCAGCAAATATTAGCGTTTGATGATCACGCTTACTTTCTCAAGCTGGGTTTGTCGCAGCACTTGAGTCCTTCTCGAAGTAACGGCGTAAAAGCGATTGTCGAAAAAATTAAAACTATCGCAAACGACTATTAAACGCTATTTTTCGCTAAGTACTTTTTAATCGCGCGGCTTGTTGCAAAAAAAGCAAAAGTCGCAGTAACGTGAGTCACGGCTCCGAAACCAGAACTACAATCTAATCGCACCGAACCTTCACTAACTTGTTTAGCATGACAAACATTTCCTTCATTATCAGGGTAAACCAGTTGTTCCGTAGAAAACACAGCATCAATTGAGAACTTACGTTTATTACTGGTCTTTGCATCCGCTTTTGGAAAGTTGAATTCACGGCGCAGTTGATTTTTTACCTTAGCAAGCAATGGATCTTGATAAGTTTGGCTCAAGTCACAAAGTTGAATCTTGCTTGGATCTGTTTGTCCTCCTGCGCCACCAATAGTAATTACTGGTATTTTATTACGTTTACAATGAGCAATAATAGCCGTTTTTATTTTCACTGAGTCAATAGCATCGATGACATAATCAAAATCGTTACTTAATAGTTCACGCAAATTATCAAAAGTGACAAAATCTTCAATGACATTCACCTGACAGCTTGGATTAATTTGCTTAATACGTTCAGCCATCACATCGACTTTACTTTCACCAATGGTTTGGCTGAGCGCATGAATTTGACGGTTAATATTTGTCGTGCAAATATCATCGAGGTCGATTAATGTTATTGCACCAATGCCTGTTCTCGCTAAAGATTCTGCCGCCCAAGAGCCAACACCACCGATGCCAATGACACAGAAGTGCGCTTTTTCTAATAAGGCTGCACCCGCAACACCATAAAGGCGGGCAATGCCGCCAAATCTCATTTGATATTCAGACATACTGTTATATTCAGCTCTTAAATTTTTTAACATTATAAGGGTGAATGAGTGGTGAAGACAGTAAATCAGAGAGCGAATTAGCTATTTTATTTTTCTATTACCCTTTTCAAAGAATTACTTCCTTTTATATTTATCTAGGTATGATTAAAGATGATTGAAATCATAAATATTAAGATAATTGTATAGGATAAAGGGTGAAAATATTAACTGATAGACCGATAAATAGAAAAATTAAAGGGATAAAACACGTAAAATAAAGTGTAGTAACCATTAAATATATGATGTTACCTCGTGTTATTTTAAATGATTTATCGTTTGAACCGAGGATGTGTGAGTTAAATCCCTCTAAAATATTGAATTGAAAATTACTGTTTTTTTATGTCCTAGATGATTTTTTTGCCTTGAAATTAATATTTTAGCATTTTTAAATCCTTATTTAAAAACTTACAAATAACGTTTCAACAGAATTTTGGCTGTATTTTATTTATATCAGTGGCTTATTGTTTTTTTTAGTTTGTTGTTATTAATTGTTATTTTTTATATGAATGCTAGTTATTTTCTTGAGATATAAAGGGTGTTTTATGAACGATACTGCTGATTTATGTGCTAAACCAATAATTTCAGCTAGGAACGGCGTAATTATTAAAAGGTATTAATGAGGGGGAATTCACTTGATGATGAAGGTTTGAAGGATAATAAAACTGTTATCTATCGTGATTAAATTAAAGAAATAAAAAAGGTAGCGAGAGCTACCTTTTAAAAAGTGATTTATAAAATAAATATTTATCTTTTATTTAATGGGATAAATTCACGGTCAATTTCACCAATATAGTTTTGACGAGGACGACCAATTTTTTGACCCGCTTGACCTAACATTTCATCCCAGTGAGAAATCCAACCCACGGTACGAGACATAGCAAATACTACTGTGAACATGTTGGTAGGAATACCAATAGCTTTCAATATGATACCTGAGTAAAAATCGACATTCGGGTAAAGTTTTTTCTCAATAAAGTATGGGTCTTCAAGGGCTACTTTTTCAAGAGCCATTGCCACATCTAAAAGAGGATCTTTTATGCCTAACTCTTTCAATACTTCATGGCATGTTTCACGCATTACTGTTGCGCGTGGATCAAAGTTTTTGTAAACACGATGTCCGAAACCCATCAAGCGAAATGAATCACTCTTATCTTTAGCACGAGCAACAAATTCGTCAACACGGTCTAATGTACCAATTTGCTCAAGCATTTTTAAGCAGGCTTCGTTAGCGCCGCCATGTGCTGGGCCCCACAAAGATGCTACGCCTGCAGCGATACATGCATAAGGGTTAGCACCAGAAGAGCCGGCTAAACGGACTGTTGATGTTGAAGCGTTTTGTTCGTGATCTGCATGCAATGTAAATATTCTATCCATGGCACGGGCAACAGTAGGGCTAACAACATACTCTTCTGCAGGTACAGAGAACATCATATGTAAGAAGTTTTCTGCATAGCTTAATTCATTACGTGGATAAACGAATGGTTGACCAATGCTGTATTTGTAAGCCATCGCTGAAATAGTTGGCATTTTAGCTATTAAGCGATGCGCACTACGCATACGTTGCACAGGATCTTCAATGTCTAAATCGCTATGATAAAATGAAGACATAGCACCAACAACACCACAAAGCATTGCCATTGGGTGTGCATCAGGCAAGAAACCTTGGAAAAAATGAGCCAGTTTCTCGTGAACCATAGTATGGTTGGTAATAATATCAACAAATTCATCATATTGAGTCATTGTTGGTGCGTCACCATTTAACAAAATATAACAAACTTCTAGATAATTAGCTTGCTTAGCTAAACTGTCAATTGGATAACCACGATGTTGTAAAATACCTTTACCACCATCGATATAAGTAATAGCTGATTCACATGAAGCGGTTGCTAAGAAACCCGGGTCATAAGTAAAATAACCATAATTCCCTAAAGTTCTGATGTCTATTACGTCGTTACCGGCGCTACCTGAAAGTATTGGTAAATCGGCAACTACGATACCATCAATACTGAGAGTGGCTTTAGATTCAGCCATATGTTTAATCCCCTATAAATTATTAATTCGCTTTTCTGATTTCAGCTTTTGAAAACTTAATCAGTTTTTATGAATATAAAACTGCCCGTATTCTACTTCATTATACCCCCTTAAAGTCAAACGTAATGTTTTAACATTAGACTAAAGTTAAATAAGCAGCCTAACTGGTTAAAAAGTAAATAGAGATTTATAAGATAAAGATGAATTGTCGCTTAAGAAAATTGTAATTAAAAAAGTTCAGCTATATAATCACATTGATTTAATTTTTATTTGTTTGTTATTTTATTAATATACAAATATAAACTGAGATCACTAGGGGATTGTTCAATTAAGGGTAAATATGTTTAGTTATCTCATTGGGCAATAGTAAAAAAGTTGAAGACTCAAAAAACTCTTTAGGCGAAATTGTGAAAAAACAACGTCCTGTAAACCTAGATCTGACTACAATCAAAATGCATCCTTCGGCAAACGCCTCGATATTGCACCGTGTTTCTGGTGTCATTATGGTATTTGCTATTGGTATTTTATTGTGGACACTTTCATTATCTCTATCTTCCGCTGAAGGATTTGCTCAAATTCAAGCATTTCTTGATGGCTTCCTATTCAAATTCATTTTGTTTGGTATAATCTCTGCGTTAACCTTCCATATATTAATGGGTGTTCGTCACTTATTCATGGACTCAGGCTATTTTGAAGAATTAGCTTCAGGTAATGCCAGTGCTAAATTTGCTATGGCTCTTTGGTTTGTATTAACTGTAGTAGTAGGAGTATGGTTATGGTAAGTAACATTGCTACTGTAGGCCGAAATGGCGTACATGATTATATGCTCGTAAGAGCCAGTGCTATAATCTTAACAATATATACATTAATAATTGCTGGCTTTTTTGTGGTTACCCCAGAAGTTACTTTTGAAACATGGCATGGCTTTTTTAGCCTAATGTCAGTGAAAATTGCAACATTGCTTGCTCTTTTATCACTTGTTGTACATGCGTGGATTGGTATTTGGCAAGTATTGTCGGATTACATCAAACCAGCATACTTACGTGGGTCATTACAATTTCTCTTTTCTGTTACTTTATTAGTCTACCTTGTGGCAGGCTTTTTAATTGTGTGGGGTGTATAAGTGAGCGTTCCAATTCGTGAATTTGACGCTATAGTCATTGGCGCCGGTGGTGCAGGTATGCGCGCTGCATTAGCTATTTCTGAATCAGGCAAATCTTGTGCCTTGATTTCAAAAGTTTTTCCTACTCGTTCTCATACAGTATCGGCACAAGGTGGTATCACCGTTGCGCTAGGTAATGCGCATGAAGATCACTGGGAACAACACATGTACGATACCGTTAAAGGTTCTGATTATATCGGCGACCAAGACGCTATTGAGTACATGTGTAAAACAGGTCCTGAATCTATTATCGAACTAGAGAATATGGGTTTACCTTTCTCTCGTACCGAAGAAGGTAAGATTTATCAACGTCCTTTTGGCGGCCAATCTAAAAACTTTGGTGGTGAACAAGCTGCACGTACTGCAGCCGCAGCCGATCGTACCGGCCATGCTTTATTACATTGTTTGTACCAACAAAACGTTAAAAATAAAACTAACGTCTATTCAGAATGGTATGCGCTAGATTTAGTTAAAAACAGTGACGGTGCTATTGTTGGTACAACCGCTATTTGTATAGAAACAGGCGAGATTGTTTACTTTAAAGCCCGTGCAACAGTACTTGCTACTGGTGGTGCTGGTCGTATCTATGCATCAACAACTAATGCTCACATCAATACTGGTGACGGTGTTGGCATGGCAGTTCGTGCTGGCATACAGATGCAAGACATGGAAATGTGGCAGTTCCATCCAACGGGAATAGCCGGTGCAGGTACGCTTGTTACTGAAGGTTGTCGTGGTGAAGGTGGTTACCTACTAAACAAAGACGGCGAACGTTTCATGGAACGTTACGCGCCCAATGCTAAAGATTTAGCAGGTCGTGACGTAGTTGCTCGTTCTATGATGACAGAGATCCGCGAAGGTCGTGGTTTTGACGGTCCTATGGGCCCGCATCTTAAGCTTAAACTTGATCATTTAGGCCGTGAAACGCTTGAAAAACGTTTACCAGGTGTTTGTGATTTATCGAAAACATTTGCTCACGTAGATCCAGCAGTAGAACCTATTCCAGTTATACCAACCTGTCATTATCAGATGGGTGGTGTACCTTGTAACGTTAATGGTCAAGCGATTAACTTTAACCCAGAAACGGGTAAAGAAACTATCGTTGAAGGATTATTTGCCGTTGGTGAAATTGCTTGTGTCTCTGTTCATGGTGCAAACCGCTTAGGTGGTAATTCTCTCCTTGATTTAGTGGTCTTTGGCCGTGCAGCGGGTAATTTCTTAGGCACTTACTTAAATGATACGCAAAGTGGAAAAGATGCCTCTGAGTCTGACTTAGAAGCTTCATTAGCACGTACTAATCGTTGGGAGTCATCTGTAAAAGGTGGTGAAAGTCCAACTAAAATACGTAAAGACTTGCAAAAATGTATGCAATTTAACTTCTCGGTATTCCGTGAAGGTGAGGCTATGGCCGAAGGCATGAAAGAGTTGACGGATATCCGTGAACGTCTTCAGCATGCTAGCCTCGATGATAAGTCTTCAGAATTTAACACACAACGTATCGAGTGTTTAGAATTAGACAACTTGATGGAAACGGCTTTTTGTACAGCTAAAGCAGCTAACTTCCGTACGGAATCTCGTGGTGCACATGCCCGTCAAGATTTCACTGAACGTGATGATGAGAACTGGTTATGCCACTCTATCTACACGCCAGAAACAGAAGACATGACAAAACGTTCTGTAAATATGAAACCTATTCATCGTGAAGCTTTCCCACCGAAAGCTCGTGTATATTAAGGAGCATTGCAATGAAACAAATTTTTTCGATTTATCGTTACAACCCTGATGTTGATAATGCACCTTACATGAAAGATTATGAGCTGGATATTCCAGAAGGCTCAGATATGATGGTACTTGATGCACTTATTTTGCTAAAAGAGGAAGATACTACTATCTCTTTCCGTCGTTCATGTCGTGAAGGTGTATGTGGCTCTGATGGTATGAACATCAATGGTAAAAACGGTTTAGCTTGTATTACACCATTATCTGCTGTACCAGCAAAGAAAATTGTATTGCGTCCCTTACCTGGTTTACCAGTAGTTCGTGATTTAGTTATTGATATGACTCAGTTTTATAATCAATATGAAAAAATCAAACCATTTTTAATTAATGATGGTAAAAACCCACCAGCACGAGAGCATCTTCAGTCTATTGAAGAGCGCGAAAAGCTTGATGGTTTATACGAGTGTATTTTATGTGCTTGTTGTTCAACTTCTTGTCCGTCTTTCTGGTGGAACCCAGATAAATTTGTTGGACCAGCTGGTTTGTTACATGCTTATCGTTTCTTAATCGATAGCCGTGATACTGCAACAGAAGAGCGTTTAGATGGATTACAAGATGCTTACAGTGTATTTCGCTGCCATGGCATTATGAACTGTGTGGATGTTTGTCCTAAAGGATTAAACCCAACGAAAGCTATCGGCCATATTAAGTCGATGTTGATTTCTCGCGCAGTATAAACTTAAATGACAGAGTGTTGGTTTTAATTTATCTAGCACTCTGAAATTTTAAAAACAGGAATAATCGTCATTAGCAGATGATAATTAGCTAAAAGTCTAATTGACTTGCTAGTGATAATTATTTATTTTTTTATTGCTTTTATCCCATAAAGGAACAGGCAATGCCCGAAGGTACAATGAAGGCTTGGTTAGAGTCTTCTCATTTAAGTGGCGCTAATGCTACTTACATTGAAGAATTATACGAATCTTATTTGGATAACTCCCAATCTGTTTCTACAGAATGGCGGGTCTTATTCCAACAACTTCCAAAAATTGAAGGTGCTGACTTAGAGTTCAGGCACTCTGAAATCCGCAACGAATTTAAAGAATTAGCTAAGCAATCCCACAAAACTGTTGTTGTTTCTGGTAGTAGTGATGCCAAACAAGTTAAAGTTTTACAGCTAATTAATGCTTTTCGTTTTCGCGGACATCAAAATGCCAACCTTGACCCATTAGGTTTGTGGAAACGAGATAAGGTACGCGACTTACAACTGTCGCATCATGAACTTTCAGAAAATGACTTTGATACAGAGTTCAATGTCGGTTCCTTTGCTACTTCTCAAGATGCGATGAAGTTAGGTGATCTGTATAAAGCCCTTAAAACCACTTATTGTGGTTCTATCGGTGCTGAGTATATGCACATTACGGATACCGATGAAAAACGTTGGATACAACAACGTTTAGAGTCTGTTCAGTCGCAAGCAAAATTCTCTGTTGAACAAAAAGAAGAGATTCTGAAAGGTCTCATTGCTGCCGACGGTATTTGTAAATACCTTGGGGCTAAGTTTCCAGGCGCTAAACGTTTCTCCCTTGAAGGTGGTGATGCGTTAATACCTATGCTGAAAGAGCTTATTTCTCGTGCTGGTACGCAAGGCACCAAAGAAGTTGTTATTGGTATGGCTCATCGAGGCCGTTTAAATGTCTTAGTTAACGTGATGGGTAAAAATCCGTCGAAGTTATTTGACGAATTTGGCGGTAAACACGATGAAATTTTATCATCAGGCGATGTTAAATATCACCAAGGTTATTCATCAGACTTTGTAACACCCGGCGGCAACGTTCATTTGGCTTTGGCATTTAATCCATCGCATCTAGAAATTGTTAACCCTGTCGTTATGGGCTCAGTTCGTGCCCGTCAAGACAGACGTGGTGATAAAGTGGGTGATACGGTTCTTCCCGTTACCATTCATGGTGATGCAGCGATTGCTGGCCAAGGTGTGGTTCAAGAAACCTTTAACATGTCACAAGCACGTGCATTTAAAGTGGGCGGAACGATACGTATCGTTATCAATAATCAGGTAGGTTTTACAACGTCTAATCCTGAAGATACGCGCAGTGGTGAATATTGTACTGAAATAGCAAAAATGGTTTCAGCGCCAATACTTCATGTTAATGGTGATGACCCAGAAGCCGTTATCTTGGCAACACAAATTGCCCTCGATTATCGCAACGAATTTAAACGTGACGTGGTAATTGATCTTGTTTGTTATCGACGTCATGGCCACAACGAAGCTGATGAGCCAAGTGCTACGCAGCCTTTGATGTACAAAAAAATTAAAAAACATCCAACTCCTCGTCAGTTATACGCTCAGCGACTTGACAAGGAAGGTTCAATTAACCTCGAACAGTCGAATGAATTATCGATGTATTATCGTAAGTTACTTGACGAAGGCCAATGTACCGTTGAGCAATGGCGACCAATGACTGAACATTCAGTCGATTGGTCACCATACATCGGTCATAACTGGGATGATGATTACGAGAAAGAAATTTCTGTTGAGAAGTTAAAAGAACTTGCTGGGACAATATCAACATATCCAGAATCTCATCCAGTGCAGGGTCGTGTGAAGAAAATATACGACGACCGTGTTAAAATGGCATCGGGAGAGAAATTACTCGATTGGGGCATGGCTGAGAATTTAGCTTATGCATCTGTTGTTGACCTTGGTAAGCGTGTTCGTATTACCGGACAAGACTCTGGCCGTGGTACTTTTTTCCACCGCCACGCTGTCTTACATAACCAAGAAGATTCAAGCAAATATTTACCTTTAAAAAATATTCGTGAAGGTCAAGGTCCATTTGATATCCATGACTCAGTATTGTCTGAAGTATCAGTGGTCGCTTTTGAATACGGTTATACCACAGCAGAACCTGCCGGTTTAACTATTTGGGAAGCACAATTTGGCGACTTTGCTAACTGTGCACAAGTAGTATTTGACCAATTTATTAGTTCTGGTGAGCAAAAGTGGGGTCGCTTGTGTGGTCTAACTATGTTGTTACCACATGGCTATGAAGGTCAAGGTCCAGAACATTCATCAGCACGTTTAGAGCGTTTTTTACAACTCTGTGCTGATCACAATATGCAAGTTTGTGTGCCATCAACACCTGCGCAAGTATTTAACATGCTTCGTCGTCAAGTGGTACGTCCGATGCGTCGTCCTTTAATTGTTATGTCACCTAAATCATTATTACGACATCCTTTAGCTGTTTCTTCATTAGAAGAGCTATCGACAGGTGTTTTCCATAATGTTATTGGTGAAGTTGACGATATCGACCCTAAAAAAGTTGAACGTGTTGTATTTTGTAGTGGTAAGGTTTACTACGAATTACTTGACCAGCGTCGCAAGAGTGAGCAAGACAATGTTGTCATCATTCGAATCGAACAACTGTATCCATTTCCAGAAGAAGAGCTACAAGCAGAGTTGGCGAAATACCAGCATGTGAAGCAATTCGTTTGGTGCCAGGAAGAGCCGCAAAACCAAGGTGCATGGTATTGTTCACAGCATCATTTTCGAGCGGCAATACCTGAAGGTACTTATTTGACATATGCAGGTCGCAAGGCTTCTGCAGCACCAGCTGTAGGTTATATGTCTGTCCATGTAAAAGAACAACAAGCGCTAGTCAATGACGCGCTATCTGTTGAAGACTAGTGAGTAAGGAATAAAATAAATGACCACCGAAATTAAGGTTCCCGTTTTACCTGAATCTGTTGCTGACGCAACCGTAGCTACTTGGCATGTACAAGTAGGTGATAAAGTTTCACGTGACCAAGTATTAGTAGATATTGAAACTGACAAAGTCGTGCTTGAAGTACAAGCCGTCGTTGATGGTGTGATCACTGAGATTTCTCAAGCTGAAGGCGCAACAGTATTAGGCGAGCAAGTTATTGCTATCCTTACTGAAGGCGATGCATCAGCTGAGAAATCAGCTCCTGCAGCTGCAAAGCCAGCCGCAGATGAAAAGCCTGCAGCAGCTGAAAAATCAGCTCCTGCTCCAGCGGCAACAGCAGTAAAAGTTATCGACATTATTGTACCTGTTTTACCTGAGTCTGTTGCTGATGCAACGGTTGCTACTTGGCATGTTGCGGAAGGCGATACGGTTTCTGTTGACCAAAACTTGGTTGATATTGAAACGGATAAAGTGGTACTTGAAGTTGTTGCTCAAGACAATGGCGTGATTGGTAAAATCATCCATGTTGAAGGCGATACGGTATTAGGTTCACAAGTTATTGGTCAACTAAATGCGGGGGCAACAACTAGCGCTCCTGCTGCAACTGCAGAAGAAGCAATAAGCTCTGACGAATTAGCGAGTCCTTCAGTACGTCGTTTAATGACGGAAAAAGGCTTAACTGCTGCTGATGTTTCAGGTACAGGTAAAGGCGGACGCATCTCTAAAGAAGATGTTGAAGCGGCTATGAATAAACCTGCTGCTGCACCTGTAGCAAAAGCTGCGGCTCCGGCTCCTGTTGTTCAAGATCTAGGTGAACGTACTCAAAAGCGTGTGCCAATGACACGTTTACGTAAAACGATTGCGAAGCGTCTATTAGAAGCTAAAAACTCAACAGCAATGCTAACGACGTTTAACGAAGTTAACATGAAGCCAATCATGGATCTTCGTAAACAATACAAAGATTTGTTCGAGAAAACACATGATACACGTTTAGGTTTTATGTCGTTTTATGTTAAAGCTGTTACTGAAGCATTGAAACGCTTCCCAGCGGTAAATGCTTCAATCGATGGCGATGATATTGTTTATCATAACTTTTTTGATATATCTATTGCTGTTTCTACACCACGTGGCTTAGTTACACCTGTTTTACGTGATGCTGACCAATTAGGTATGGCCGCTATTGAAAATGGTATCCGTGGCTTAGCAATCAAAGGTCGTGACGGTAAACTTTCAATTGAAGATATGACAGGTGGTAATTTTACGATTACTAACGGTGGTGTTTTTGGTTCATTACTTTCAACACCAATCTTAAATTTACCGCAAGCGGCTATTTTAGGAATGCATAAAATCCAAGACAGACCAATGGCTGTTAACGGAAAAGTTGAAATACTCCCTATGATGTACTTAGCACTTTCTTATGACCATCGTTTAATTGATGGTAAAGAATCTGTTGGTTTCTTAGTGGCAATTAAAGACTTGTTAGAAGATCCAACTCGTCTACTTCTTGATATTTAATTGAGAATAATTAACCTTTCGATTTAGACTATAGTATTAGCTCTAGGGACTTTGTTCCTTAGAGCTTTTATATTATAATCCATCGACTTTTTTCGATGATAGCAACTTTTTATTTATATATATGATTAAGACTTTTACTTATATTTATAATTAAGAACAGCTGTCATTATCATTCACAGATAAATGGAAATACACCATGAATTTGCATGAGTATCAAGCGAAACAATTATTCGCTGAATATGGTTTACCAGTTTCTGAAGGTTTCGCTTGCGATACACCTCAGGAAGCGGCAGAAGCGGCTGATAAAATCGGCGGCACTATGTGGGTTGTTAAAACTCAAGTACACGCGGGCGGCCGTGGTAAAGCGGGCGGCGTTAAGTTAGTTAAAACTAAGCAAGAAATTAAAGACTTCGCTCAAAACTGGTTAGGTAAGAACTTAGTGACTTACCAAACTGACGCAAACGGTCAGCCAGTAGCAAAAATTTTAGTAGAAAGCTGTACAGATATTGCTAACGAATTATACCTTGGTGCTGTTGTTGACCGCGCAAGTCGTAAAGTAGTATTCATGGCCTCTACTGAAGGCGGTGTTGATATCGAGAAGATTGCTGAAGAGACTCCTGAGTTAATTCATCAAGCTGAAATCGATCCACTTGTTGGCGCTCAACCTTACCAAGCACGTGAATTAGGCTTCAAGTTAGGTTTAAACCCAACGCAAATGAAGCAATTTGTTAAGATCTTTTTAGGTCTTGCAAAAATGTTTGAAGATTTCGATTTCGCTTTATTAGAAATTAACCCGTTAGTTATTACTGACGAAGGTAATCTTCACTGTTTAGATGGCAAAATTGGTATCGATGGTAATGCTTTATACCGTCAACCTAAAATGCGCGCGTTCCACGATCCATCTCAAGAAGATGAACGTGAAGCTCATGCAGCACGCTTTGAATTAAACTACGTAGCCTTAGACGGTAACGTTGGTTGTATGGTTAACGGTGCAGGCCTAGCAATGGGTACTATGGATATCGTAAATCTACACGGCGGCAAGCCAGCTAACTTCTTAGATGTTGGCGGCGGAGCGACGAAAGAACGTGTTTCTGAAGCATTCAAAATCATTCTTTCTGACGACAATGTTAAAGCTGTTTTAGTTAACATCTTTGGCGGTATCGTACGTTGTGACATGATTGCTGAAGGTATTATTGGCGCGGTTAAAGAAGTAGGCGTTAAAGTACCAGTTGTAGTACGTTTAGAAGGTACTAATGCTGAATTAGGTCGTGAAGTTCTTAAAAACTCTGGCTTAGATATCATTGCTGCTGAGTCATTAACTGATGCAGCGACAAAAGTTGTAGCAGCTGCGGAGGGCAAATAATGTCTATCTTAATTAACAAAGATACTAAAGTAATCTGTCAAGGTTTCACTGGTGGTCAAGGTACATTCCATTCAGAACAAGCACTTGAGTACGGTACACAAATGGTTGGTGGCGTAAGCCCAGGTAAAGGCGGTCAAACGCATTTAGGCCTACCAGTATTTAATACAGTACGTGAAGCAGTAGCAGCAACTGGCGCAACAGCAACAGTTATTTACGTTCCAGCTCCGTTTTGTAAAGATGCAATTTTAGAAGCTATTGATGCGGGCATTACACTTATCGTTACGATTACTGAAGGTATTCCAACTTTAGATATGGTTGACGTTAAAGCTAAGCTTGATCAATCTGGCGTTCGTATGATCGGTCCTAACTGTCCTGGCGTTATTACTCCAGGCGAAACTAAGATTGGTATCATGCCTGGTCATATCCATTTACCAGGTAAAGTAGGTATTGTTTCACGTTCTGGTACGCTTACGTACGAAGCCGTTAAGCAAACAACTGATGCTGGTTTTGGCCAATCTACTTGTGTAGGTATTGGTGGCGACCCTATCCCAGGCACTAACTTCATCGACGTATTGGAAATGTTCCAAAACGATCCACAAACTGAAGCAATCGTAATGATTGGTGAAATTGGCGGAACTGCTGAAGAAGAAGCTGCGGAATACATCAAAGCACACGTTACTAAACCTGTTGTATCTTACATTGCTGGTGTTACTGCACCAGAAGGTAAGCGTATGGGTCACGCTGGCGCGATTATCGCCGGTGGTAAAGGTACTGCTGATGAAAAATTTGCAGCATTAGAAGCGGCTGGTGTTAAAACTGTTCGTTCTTTAGCTGATATCGGCGTAGCACTTAAAGAGAAAACAGGTTGGTAATCAGCTTTTGATTGCAAACTGTTATTCTTAATGAAAACCCGCTTTTAGCGGGTTTTTTATTGATGGCAAAAAGCTCTTAGAATCCCTGAACCACAATAGCAATATTCATCCATTTTAGTTATTTTTATGGATTCACTGTAAACTGTAGGTAAATAGAAAGAGGCTTTAGAATTAATTCTATCAAGCTCAATTTGAAAATTTTCTGGTAATAATTCAAACTTCACTTTTTCAGCTTTATCTAATAACAAGGCATATTCCTTGATATTTTTATTCTTAATTAAAGATAGATGTTTCCCTGGAAGGTATTTACCCTCAATCATATTTTTTATTGAATTATCAGGTAAAAAATTTATTTCTTTTAGATCTTCATTTGGTGAGATACAGATCAAATCATTATTTTCTTTCTTTACAACTGCATGAGCGATCAAGCGAAGTATTACATTGCCTAACAGGCTAAACTTCCAACCGAATTGAACTTCTCCTTGATGGTTGGCTATATAACTACGAACATTTTCTAAACATTCATCTTTAATTGAATTTGGATGGGTTATGACTTTAATTTTTCTAATCTTAACGTAGCCTAATTTTTTTCTTATATCTGAGCTAATTGAATTAGGTATGTAAAATTTCATTTTCTTCCTAATTGAAGTGAATTATTAGTTCGTTTTTATATATATCAATTGGGGATGATTTTGTGTAATTCAATACATTTGGGTAGCATACATTTTAATCTATATTTTGATAGTCATTGCTGTAGACAAATTAGGTGGACACTTTCCCAAAATTGATAGGCTCGAAATTAGAAGGACGCCCACTCTAACTTAACTGCTTGGAGTTTTATTTTTCTGTCTGGCGTCGGGGTGCCGACGACACCCAGAGCGAGGCTGACGCCGGCCTCCCTCTGGACTCCCTCGGCTCTGCTGCATTAAACGTGTTTCCTCCATGACGTCCAATATTCTAGACGTACCAGTGCTGATGGCACATCCATGTGCCAACAGCACTTTGTTCATCATCCCTGATGAACATACGTGAATATTACCTTTCATTTCGGAACTTGATTCAAGCAGACTTGGTGCGCGTTGGTAGGGTGGGGGGAGCTACCGTCATTCCGTAAGTCTCTTGTACGGAATCTAGTCCAGTAAAACGGTGAACCTTGAATAAATAGTGTCAGGGTAAAATTAATTAGCGTACGTTATTCATGCATTATCGCTGTGGTGACGACACCCAAGAAGAAAAGCATACTGCCTCCACTCTAACCTTCTGCTCTGGACTCCCTCGGCGCTACTACATTAAACTTGTTTCCTCCATGACGTCTAATATTCTTCGACGTACCAGTGCTGATGGCACATCCGTGTGCCAACAGCACTTTCACTGGCATCCATGCCAGTGATACGTGAATATTAGCCATCATTCCGGCGTTTAATGAAGCAGATTTGGTGTTTGGTTCTTCTGTAGTTAATATATACTCATTTGTGTTTTTTTCGTTAGTCATCACGACTAGTCCAACAAACTCCAGTTCCCTCACAGCAACGGAGACTTAATTTAGATAAGTGCAATATTTATCGAAGCAATGGATGGCTATAACTAACGCCGCGCAGGGACGAGCATTCGTTAGGTATAGATAACGGCAAAAATTAAAATTAATATTTCAGTTTTAGCTTAGCAGGGCGCTTCTGGGATTGGAAAGGGGAGCGTTCGTTCCCCTTTCTGTACCATCGCCACCGCGATGCCAAACAGTTAATCAAACTCCAAGCATTGCTGTTTTTTAGCCGTATACCTTCTTACAATTTCTCACGTTCCCGCTACATTTAATCAACAAAACCCATAAGGAAACGAACGTAACAACACTTTACTATTCCCTTATAAACTACAAACACAAAAATTGGGAATTAACATTATGAACAAATCACTTATTAGCATCGCGTTACTTTTAGCATCATCAACTGTTTTTGCAGAAACAGAATACCCTGAAAATCGCGTATTACGACCATTAACATTAACAGATGGCACAATTTCTGTTGGTGGGGCATTAGCATGGGGCGAAGAAAAAGATCAGAGGCATGTAGCATTAAATCTAAATGCTGCTTATGGTTTAACCGATAACCTAACCGTTGGCTTAGGTGGCCTTAATTACCGTTTTTTAGCTCGTCAGGATAATGATAAAGGTTTAGAGTTAGCCGTAGGCTTAGGTATTAGAGGTTATCAAGAGTCAACAATTAACGGTGATTCTGTTGCTTATGGCGCTGATTTAAATGGTAAATATGTCTTTGATAAAAACCTCGCCTTAATTTTCTCTGTGGGCTACGTAAAGTGGGATGAAGAAAAACTCAAAAATAAAGATGAATATCGTTATTCGGTAGGTTTACAAACTAATATAGCAAAAGATTGGACCGCGACGGCGAATTACACTTACCGTGATTTAAAAGATTTCAATCAAAGCGGCGCAAATGAAATCAGTGTGGGTGTTAATTATGCCCTTTCTAAGAATACAGATATTGGTTTCTTTACAGGCTATTCCGACTTCGATGCGCAAGAAAATGGTTATAAACTTGATAATAGTTATGATCGTTTTGTTGGTATTTATACTACCTATCGCTTCTAAAATACTGTATTTTTTAGCCCATGAAATCAAGCGCAATATAGCTGCATAAAAGTTAAGTCAGTTTCAAATCATTAATATCTAAACATTGAGTTTGTTATATAACACGCTACCTATAAATCACGATATTGTTTACTTTTTTATATCATTGTGCAAAAAAGTAACTTTACTATTAACAGCAATTTAATCATGTGTTAACCTTCTCGCCTTATCGAAGGGAGTTCAATAAGGCGAGAAGGTTAATGTGTCTTTCCCTTCTAAATTTTAAAAGGAAAATTAAATTGAAGTATGTAAACCTCGTATTGATAACCACTTCTTTATGTTTGTTAACAGCATGTTTAGAAGTTGAAGACGATAGTAATTCAGATGTAGCACAAGCCATTCAGGCGCAAAATGAAATTCTTAGTGGCACTAATCCTACAACGGCTGAAAATTCAACCGTTGCATTAACGGGCTTAATTGTTAATGCTGTTGACAATACCGAAGTCTCTGCAGCCAATATTACCGTGATTGCAGCGGATGTTGTTATTCAGGAAAACCTTGTTTTTACGGGGGGCGAATTTAAGATTGAAAACCTTCCATCTAGCTCTGACATTACGCTTATAATATCAAGCAGTGATAACCGTTTTTTATCCCGCACATTCTTTATGAATACCGGCTATTCAAACAGTGTTAATACGCCAAATGACTATGGCACATTAATCGTTTCAGAAGCTACAGATGTGCAAGTTACTGTTATGAACAATACGACAGGTCTACCGCTGCCAACCTTAGAATTTATCGCATATTCTCATTCTGGTAACAGTTCAAGAGCTAACAAGTATAAGCATGTTTCAGTTTATGATGCGGTGAACGGTGTTTATAACATCACGTTACCAAAATTCATCAATACCGGGATAAGAGCTAACTTAGATCTCAACGGAGATGGCGAAGTAGACTTTATTCCTGAATCTAACAATTTGCAGGATAACGATTTATATTACCCATCTGCCAATAAGCAAGAGTCATTAACTATATATGTTGAAGACAAAATGCCATTAGCTGAAGTTGAGTATCGCATAACACTTATTGATGAAAGTGCTAACACTATTTTAGGGGCAGATCTTACAGTAACAGGTTCAGATGGAGAGAAATCTACCTCTACTTATGATGAATTAACTGAGCAATATGTTTTATCTGCAAAATTTGCTAATTCTTCAACGATAGAAATACCTTCTTTCACTGCTAATGATGTCGTTTATCGAAGTAGTTCTGTACAATTAAATCTTGATGATATTGAAACTTTAACAGTATATGTTTCTGGTACTTCAGGAAATAATTATTATAATATCCCGTATTCAAATGTTGTTGAGTTGGCTGTAATGCCAAGAGTGCTCGATAACGGCTCTTCTGCTTTAGAAGTGATCGCAGTTGCTAATAAAGTAGACTTTGTTGATCATAGCTTTAGCGTGTTTTATTCACAGCCAATTACGGTATCTGCAAGCAGTCTTTCATTAACAAATACTTCTGGTTTTACAGTAATAAAAGGCAATGATGACTCAAATGATATCGTTTTAGCAGGGACTACTATTGTAAGTGGTAATGTAGATATCCCTGTAACATTCGAAACAAGTTTAAACGATACAAAATTAACGGTTACACCAGTTAGTACGTTAACTTCAGGGCAAGATTATAATTATGAGGTTAATTCTTTAGCTGTGAAAGCGACTGACAAATTAGTTGATGTTAATGGTGATTCCCTTTCATTTTCTATTGAAGATAACAGTGATACTTTTGATATTAATGACATTCGTCTAGATAATAATAACTATAAGACTAATGGAGTAATTATAACTCCAACTAATTCAGCGGGCGACTCGTCTAGTCCATACAATTACAATCGTGATGCTTATTTGTACTTACCTACAAGTATTAACGCTTTACAAACGCTTTCACTGCGTAGTGTTTCTATAACTCAAGACGGCGTAAACTCTAATTCAATAAGAGACTTTAACCTTGTCAAAAATGGTAACCCTTATAATGCGTATGCTATAGGATTAGTGCAATTAGCGGAAAACGAAACTTTAATTCGTGATAATCTAAACATAAGTATCGAAATTGGTAGCGCTCAACTTGATAGTCAAAAAGTTTATCGCACTAGTACAAACGAATATATGTCTGACAATTTGGTTGGTTCTGAAAACAGCATAACGTTTGAATATGCCTATGAAACTAAAGCTGGTGTTGTCGCTACAGGCACCCTAACTATCCCTGTGCAATAAATCACGTTTGAAAGTGTCTAATATCAAGTGTTTAAGTGAGGATATATATCCTCACTTAAAACGTTACACTATTCAGTAAAATGAATGATGGCGTTCACTTATTATCAAAACCCGCTGATCTGCGGGTTTTTTATTGTTTTTAATCCCCCATAATAGTTACGATTGTAGTCTTTGACACCTAGGATACAGAGATATTATTTAATTTTACTATCACATTGGTATTCAGGCTTCTTTAACAAGGTGAATGTAAAGATAGCACCATAAATTGCAGTAAAAAATATGCTTGGCATAATCGTCAGTAGTAAGTTGGGTGTTTGATTAAGGACATTAATCAAATAAACCATGCTTGATTGCATTAACAAAGGAGGAAGAATAGCCATGTATGGGTGGTCGTGGCATTTCATTTTATTTATTACCAAAATTAACAGCGTGCTAAAAGTTAATGTCATAAACGCGCTGTACGTGCTCTGAATGAGCGCTGTTCGTAATAACAAGGCTACATCATCTGTTACTCTACTATTGGCGTACCACGTCCATGCAAAGTAAAAAATAAAACTGATCAATACAGGTAATATTGTGTGTTTATTTGCGATCATTGAATAGCCTAAATAATAAAAAAGTCGCTTACTGATGTTTAAACAGTAGCATAATCGTCGACTCATATAATTGAATTTCACCGCGAGCAGGGTAATCTTGCTTTAAAATACTCTGTTTATTCTACTTATGTTTAGTGTAACCACAGCCTAAAGTTGTTGATAAATAACAGACCATAAGTTGTTATGAATTAAAAAATAATTTTTACTATCATCTAGACTGGCTTAATCCAAACATCATGATTTAATTCTGTTTACTCTCTTTAACTAGCTCAAATTTTGCCTTCTATTTTGAAAATACAACCCTGGCTGAAGCCTTTTTCGCTAAAACTGTAACCCATTTTATAACCACGTGTGTAGAGCATGCAAGGGCGTCGCGTAAACGTTTTACTTGCCATTTTATTCACCAATTTATACAATAGTCCTATTTACTAGACCACACTTAGTCCATTAACATTTCAAATGTTGTTATTAAGTCAAGTCAAAAGAACATACATGGAGGTCAAGCGAGCAGCGTTATATTTTATAAATACTCAGTTAAAGGTGTAGGTTAAGTGAAGATACTCTTCAGTCAATATTTTTTACTTAAACTTAATTTTATAGGTTTTTTGTTTATAGTTCCGCTTACTGTTTTTGCCACTTCAACAATCATAGCACCAACCTTTATTGTAAATGTAATATCAGACGTTAATGTAAAAAACGAAACCGACGTTATTCCTCAGGTTATCCACTATAATTTTGCTTCAATTGAACTATTAATTGAACAAGAGGTTGGTCGTCTTGTACTGCCCCAAATCTATAAAAATATAGGTATAGATATCACGATCACTCCATTGCCGGCCCCAAGAGCACAGCTACTCGCGAATACGGGTAAGAGTGATGGCGAAATAATGCGCATTTGGACATACGGCGAAGAGAATAATCAAATGATCAGAGTGCCTACTCCTTATTATTATCTTGAAACTATGCCCTTTAGCCTTGCAACTCGTCAGCTTGATATTCACGACAAAGATGATTTAAAACAGTATAAGTTGGCTAAGATTAGAGGTGTAAAACACACCAATAATATTACTAAAGGGTTGGCACACGTTTACAAAGTGAACAATACCGAAAATATGTTCAAGATACTGCAGAAGGGGATTGTTGATGTTGCTTTAACGAATACCCTTGACGGTAAGTTAACGTTGAAAAGGTTGGGATACCAGAATATTATTCCTGCAGTAAAGCCCTTGGCTGTTTTACCCCTTTATCATTATGTTCATCTAAAGCATAAAAAATTAGTTCCACTCATTAATCAAGAAATATTACGTCTTCAAAAAAACGGTGAATTAAAAGCGTTAATCCGGTCAGCTGAGGAAAAAGTAAACAGCTTTATTTTCAAGTAGTTGATGTGGTCTGTATTTATTATTCTCATAATAAAAAATAACTTTGGATATTGTTAAATTTCACAAGAATCCTATTATTTTATTATAGTAACGAAGTAATATTTTAGGCTAATCAAATAAAATTCCAACCTACAATAAATAATGTCATTAGAAATGAATAAGGCCAGCATTGCTGGCCTTTGAGTTAATGTTAGTTTATAAACTTACTGGCAGTTGACACCAACAGCTGAAAAAGCTGATGATACGTCACTTGCATTTAAACCAAGATCACTAGCTGCAGATTCAACACCACATGCACCAGCATTGAACGTAGAGCTCGCTGTCCAGTACAAATCGTTGGCTCGTAGCATTACACCAAATGCCGTTTCTACAGACCAGCCATTAGTTGTGGATAATAAGTAAAATGCTTTGTTATAAACACCTGAGCTTAAATGTACATCTAAACCATTAGTCATATCTGAAGCATGAGCAATTGAGCGACCATCTTTTGTTGGATCATCCATGTAACGTAAAGCACCATTACCTTTGAATATTTGTTCACCAACCATCCAGTCGTTCGTGCCGTGCATAAAGTTTTCTGCTGCTTCACCCGCCATATCTGAAAATGCTTCGTTCATACCACCTGACTCACCACTGTAAACTAAACCAGAACGTTGCTCTGTAACACCGTGACTAACTTCATGAGCAGACACATCAAGGCTAACTAATGGGTGGAATGTTGTGGCACCATCACCAAAAGACATTGCTGTACCATCCCAAAATGCATTTTCATAGTTACGTCCGTAATGAACACGCATTTCTAATTTTTGTGATAAAGGAGTTACGCCGTACCATTCGCCGTACATATCAAATATAACATTACCAAAAGCTTGAGCATCGTTCATTGGGGCAAAAGCACCATTTGTTAAATCTTCACCTGTATCGCCACAAGTTACTTGTGCAGTACTTCCGCGACGTGTGCTGTTACCCATATCAGTTGTTATAACATTTGGGCTATCTAATGAACAAGTCGAGCCATTTGAAGTTGCTATAAGATTCGCGAAGTCAGTGCCATAATAGTAAATGCCTGTTTTAGAGTTACCACCGGGGCCTGTTAATGTTGTAGGTGTTGTTGACCCGCCACCACTACCGCCACCAGGTTTACCTTTTACTGATTTTTGCGCGTGATTAATTCCTTCCCAAGACATTAATATTTCGCCATCGTTTGCATCAATAAATGCCATTGGACGACTTGGTACATCACTATCACTTGTTAGGTATTCAACTCGATAAGCTAACTGTGCTTTATTGTCACTGTTTACATAAATAACTAAATCAGTTTTTGAATTTTTAATATTATTGTGACCCAGTAGCTGTTTTAACTTACCAAGCGCTTTGCCGTTCAGCATACCTGGTGTTACTGAATTTAAATCATCAGAAATGTTAACCATTAAAGAACCCTGCAAACCAACATTACGACCAGCACTATCTTGTTCTACTACTAGTGACTGTCCGAATACGGGAACACCTTTATAAAACATTTGCGCTTTTTGTTTGGTATTTCCTTTTACTGTTGAAAAGGACTTACCATTGTTAAAACTGTAATCAGCACTTAATTGTGCAACATTATTAATTGATTTACCGTTCATGTTGCTGTGATTTGCACTGACACTATTAGCAGCCATTACTGATGTTGATGCTGAAAGAGCTATTAAAGTTGCTACAGATAATTTTGTTAAGTTCATTATATTAAACCTCTGATTATTATTTTATAGTTTTTATATGTACTAACGTAAAAGTATTATCAAATGATGTTGATAATCATTAAGTTTGTAACTTGATATTAAAGATTCACTTAGTGTGACGCTTTAATAAAGCATGCAATTAGTATTGTAGTTTTATGGGATATATTAATAGCAAAAAAACGGCGATTTTTAGGATTAAAACGACAAAATATAAATGAATTTGATTGTGCCATTTGAATATGTTTTGGGTTTTCAATAGTTAACTGCCTGTTATTTTGCGTAATTTTATATATTTAAACAATTAGATTATAATTTATGTGGTCAATGAAAAAGAGTAGTCCTAAGTAACTCATAATTTTTTCTTGTTACCTGACTTATCCGTTATTTCATCGTTTTAAGTTTTTACTTTTTAGCTTAAATATTGTTTTTTTGTTGTGAATAAATGGATAAATGGATAAAAGTTTACTTATTAAGGAATAAAATGAAAAAAACACTTCATATATCGATAATTACTTCGGTGTTAATTTTTAGCTGTTTTGCTTTTTCATTTGATGAAAAAAAATTTATCAGTGTTGAACAAGTTAATACTCAGTGTTTATCAAACAAATGGCAAAAACAAAATTTACAGCAATTAAAAGAAAATAAATTTACGCTTGAAAATAAAGTAAGAAAAGAAGCTTTAGCATTACAATTACTTCATTGTTTAGCACATCCTGACACAAAAATAAGAGATGGAATTGCGTTTAATGCATTAAGTTTTTGGCTAAGGACAGGGCAACTTAGTGAAAAAGTACAACTAGATATGTATCATTACTTAACCAACGTCCTTGCATCTGAAGTAGATGATTCCGCAGGGGTTTATCAAACATTTTCAATATTAATGCTGTCTGAAGTTTCGAGAGTAGATCGTAAAAAACCTTTTTTAACTGATGTTCAAAGAGATTACTTAGTTAATATTGGTACTGACTTTTTGATTAATTTAAGGGATTATCGTGGTTTTTCAACTAAAGTGGGTTGGAGACATGGGGTTGCACATTCATCAGATCTTATGCTGCAATTAGCTTTGAATCCCGCAATTACAAAAACTCAATTAGATAAAATGCTTAAATCTTTAGCAAGTCAAATTACCGCGCATGAACAACACTATTATATTAATGGTGAGCCAAAGCGTATTGCTATGGCAGTCATCTATATTTTCTTGCGAGGAGAGCACTCTGGAGATGATTGGAATAACTGGTTGAAAAGCGTAACAGACTCATCTCCTTTTAATCATTGGCAAGCAGCATATCAAGACGAAAAAGGTTTAATAAAATTGCATAACACGCAGAGTTTTATTTATGCTTTATACGCCACCATTAAGCCAAGTAAGAACGAAACACTAACGCAAATGGTTCCTAATCTAGAAATGGCAATCAAAGAAGTTAACTAATGAATAACCGCTATCACATACTTAATGGAGATACGCTGAAAAGCCAATTCCCAAAATCTATTTTAGGTGAATTAATTGTTGCTCGTGAATGCTTAGTTGATGGGAATATTCAAGGGGACAACTTGAGTGACTTATTTTGCAACCGAGCTGAATATTTAGAGCGTTACCCGCAAGTACCAGAAGGGACTTATTTCAAAAGTACCGTACCAGAAATAACAAAAATAACGAATATTCCACAAGAATCAATTGTATACTGTTGGTTTGAAGATGATCTATTTTGTCAGGTCAATTTTTGGTTCGTCTTACATTTACTTGCTAAAAATCAGCAGATCTACAAAATATACTTAGTTAGACCTAATCAAGGCAATGAATATAGTTTTGGTGATATGAGCCAAGAAGAGTTAATCACAGCTTTTAATTCAGCTAGCATTATCGAGACATTTGAATGTAAGCGCTTAGGAAATTTGTGGGCTCATTATCAACAAAATAATTTTGATGAAATGTTAAAAATTGCCGAAAGTCACTTAGATAAGTTTCCTTTTTTACTTCCTGCTATCAATGCAGAAATAGACAGATTACCTGATGATAGTGGTTATGGCAGGCCTGAAAGACAGTTGTTATTGACGATGAAAAATCTAGAGACTCAAGATTTCGCAACGGTATACCGGGTATTTCACCAAAATGAAGCTATCTACAGTTTTGGTGATCTACAAGTTAAACGAATGTTTGATGAACTTATTAAATCTAGTTCACTGGGTTAAAGCCAAATATTTTAATTTTTTAATAAAACTCAACTTTTGGATGACACGTTTTCAATTCGGACCTTTTGAATAGTTATGGCGAAGTATGACTTACGAAAAACGTCAACCGCTTAAAATAACTTAATAGTTTATAAATTACTGTTAATATTATTGAAGGTAAGCACGGGTCGGCTGTTTTTCGTTTAGTATTACTCTCAGATAAATTTAAGTCACTGAACAGTATAAAATGAAAAAGGATTTCTAAAAATGACAAGCATACTAAATAACAATCTATTTTTAATCAAAGAGCATGTCGGCATATTCAAAGCGGCTAATAATTATGATGTTTATGATCCTGAAACGGGCAATATCATTATGGAATGTCGAGAGCCAAATTTAGGTTTTTTTACGAAAATGCTGCGTTTTAGCGACTATAAAACCATGACACCGTTTGATGTTCAGATACGCACACCAAACGATCAACGTATTATTAGAATTCAGCGAGGTATATCGCTTTTTGTTTCAAAAGTGACTGTCACTGATAGTGAAGGTAATGATATCGGTTATTTTCAACAAAAACTTTTTTCAATTGGCGGTAAGTTCGATCTTTTTGACAATCAAGACAACCTTGTCTGTCAACTTAAAGGAAACTGGGTTGGCTGGAATTTTCGTTTTATGGACGGTGATCAGGAGTTAGCTCATATTTCAAAAGAGTGGGGCGGAATAGGTAAAGAATTTTTTACCAGTGCAGACAATTATGTACTGGAAATATCTCAAGATGTTCCTGATGATCATCCTGTTAGAAAGCTAATACTGGCTGCCGTTATGTGTATCGATATGGTGTTAAAAGAATAATTGAAAAGAGAATCGTCGTGAATTCCCCTATAATTACTTTTGTTAGTCAACTTTCTCAACGCGAGCAAGCCGATTGGTTAGCGCTATTATCGGCTAAACTGCCTAATGAATGTATAAAGCTCGACCAAGACTTATCTGATAAGGAAAGGCTTCAATGTGAAATTGCTATTGTTGCTAACCCAGAACCCACTATTTTTGCTCAATACCCTAAGTTAATATGGGTACAGAGTTTATGGGCAGGTGTGGATGCACTCGTTTCGCAATTATCAAAGAATAAATCAGAACCACCTTTTAAGTTAGTGCGTTTAATTGATCCGACATTAGCGCGAACAATGAGTGAAGCAGTATTAACTTGGGTACTGTACTTGCATCGAGATATGCCCATATATTTACAACAACAACAATCAGCACTTTGGCTACAGCATCGCTATGTTCTTCCTCAAGAGCGAACGGTAGGCATTTTAGGTTTAGGTAAACTCGGAAAATGTAGTGCTTTACGGCTGCATGAGAATGGCTTTAATGTGCTTGGTTGGAGTCAAAGTGAAAAGTTAATTAACGGGGTTAATTGCTACTCAGGCGATGACGGATTACTCGCGATGGTGAAACAATGCAATATATTAATTTGTTTACTCCCGCTCACACCAAATACCTATCAACTTATTAATAATAGTCTACTGAGGAATTTACCTTTAGGTGCCAGTGTCATTAATTTTGCCCGAGGTGGTATTGTTGCTAATGACGATCTAATTAAATGCTTAGATAGCGGTCATATTAAACATGCCATTTTAGATGTTTTTGAGCAAGAACCTTTAGATGAAGGTGATGCATTTTGGTCACATAAAAAAGTGACGGTACTCCCTCATATTTCTGCACCCACCCACTTTGCCAGTGCTGGCGAAATCGTTGCTAGTAATATCGGTGAATATCGAAGTAACGGTCAGTTACCTGTTTGTATTGATTGGCAACAAGGTTATTAGCACTTTTTATTTTTAAATATTATCTAAAATTATTAGCCGAAAAAAACCTCACAAAGGTTGAGGTTTATTTTCAGTTAATGTTAAAGACCTTTTGAGATGAATTTAGCTAGGTTCATTTAGTCAGGCTAGTCTAGTCAGACTCAGTCGCTAATATTTCACGAATATTGATATTTTTTTCGTATTTTATAAAGCCTATCTCTTGTGATGTTCTAGCGAGTACCGCCATGCGATCGGCGAGTTCATTACCCTCAATATTAGCGTGGCCTTTAACATGAGTAATAGATATTTGCTTTTTAATTTCTTGATAAAGTGTGTAGCAAGCTTTGACTAATTCTGGATTTTTAATCGCTTCACCGTTAGCTTTTTTCCAACCTTTATTTTTCCATCCTGTTGCCCATTTAGTTATACTGTCGATAGAATATTTCGAGTCAGACAACACTTGAATGGTTTTATCGGGGTTAGTGTCGATATAAGCTTTTGCCAATTTAAAGGCCTGTAACATGCCAATTAACTCAGCGGTATTGTTGGTACCATTTGCGTTATAAGCGCCATACCAGAGGCTACTAATTTCGCCTTGGTGATAAACAGCTACACCTGTTCCTGATTTTCCTGGGTTTGGCGAACATGCACCATCACAATAAATATCAATATTTGATTGAGTTACCTCACGATCGCTACGAACCGTGCTCCCCGCTGGTTTTGTTGAACTTGTCGCTCTACTCGACGACGAACTCGCTGTTTTAGCGGCAGCTGGATATTCAGTTCCTGTTCTTGGTGGCGTTTTTAAAGAGCGCTGGGTTAATGCTTTTGTGTATGTTGATTTAAAAGCAGCTTCGGCTTCGGCCTGTGAAGGGAATCCCATAAATTGTGCATCTGCACGGCCTGACGTTACTGACTGAACCGTCGTCCAATTATCAAACACACCGGTTTTTGACCCTTTCCAAACGACGTAATATTTTTTACTCATGTTCTTTTACTCATGTTCTTTTATTGAATGTTTATTTATGTTTATTTTTAGCTGATAACGACCAAATTAATAAGACAATACCCGCAATGAAAAAGGGAATACTCAGCATTTGTCCGGTATTTAATGCCCATATTGATTCATACGCGGCTTGTTTCACTTTTACCGACTCTATTAAAAATCGAGCCGTGAAGGTTAAAATCAAAAATAAGCCCAATAATGAACCCTTGGGTGTTTTATCTTTTGATTTTTTATAGATAAAGAAGAGAATAATAAAAATCAGTAAATACGCTATGGCTTCATAAAGTTGCGCGGGGTGGCGAGGTATATTATCTATACGCGCAAAAATAATAGCCCAAGGAGCATCACTGGCAACGCCTAATATTTCAGAATTAACAAAGTTAGCTGAACGAACAAATACACCAAAGAGAGCGGTACAAATAGCTAATCGGTCGAGTAGCCATAAATAGTTTTCTTGATACTTTCTTGCGTATATACCTAATGCAATTATGAGTCCTAAACCGCCGCCATGGCTGGCAAGTCCACCTTCCCAAATGGCAAGTATCTTCAATGGGTTAGCAAAGTAATATTGCGGGTCGTAAAAAAAACAATGGCCTAAGCGAGCACCAATAATGATACCAAATACGGCATACATGAGTAAATTGTCGAGCGCCTCAATATCTTTGTGCTCTGTTTGATAAACCCATTTCATCACCTGTAGGCCTGAAATGATTGCCGCTGCAAAAAGAGCGCCATACCAATGAATCGTTAACGGACCAATAGAAAGTAAAACTGGATCAATATCCCAAATAAAATGTTGCAATGAAAAAACCTTATTTATACGTATGCAATGAGTTTGTTATTGATGAACAACAACCATAAAGTCGCTATTATGTCAGTCAATTAGCGATAAAACGAGCGTAAAGTTGTAATGAAAAATTATAGTTTAGGAAAGAGCAATCTTCAGTCATCACGATTAATCTATGGTTGTATGCGAATTGCAGGTGATCAGTCAGTAAATGATATTGCTAAAGGTAAACTTGCTGTTCATAGTGCAATCGATGCTGGATACAATCACTTTGATCACGCAGATATTTATGGTGGTGGGGCGAGTGAGCAATTATTTGGTGAATTGTTAAAGCGATCACCACACTTGCGAGAGAAAATGATCATCACCTCCAAAGCAAGTATTCGCCCAAAAAACAATGAGAACCCTTATGCGCCAACACGTTATGATTTTAGTAAACAATATATTTTATCGAGTGTAGAAGGCTCTTTAAAGCGTTTGCACACAGAACAACTTGATCTTTTTTTATTACATCGTCCAGACTACTTATTTGATATTCATGAAGTTACTGAAACATTCAAGCAACTTAAAGCCAGTGGTAAAGTTGCCCACTTTGGGGTGAGTAACTTTAAACCCTCGCAAGTGGCTATGTTGCAAAGTGCTTTAGATTTACCATTATTGGTTAATCAGGTGGAAATTAATATTCATAATATTGATGCACTTAATGACGGTACATTGGATCAATGTCAACAAGATAAACTATCGCCAATTGCCTGGTGCCCCCTCGGAGGTGTTGCTTACGCAGCATGGGGCAATACTTTCTCGGCAAAAGATGAACAACGCATTGCTGGTGAATTAACATTGCAAGCGCAAAAATATAACTGTGAAGCTTGGCAAGTTATTCTCGCTTGGTTATTAAAGCACCCTGCAGACATATTTCCTATTATTGGTTCAACCACACCTGAACGTATTGTAGCGGCAAAAGTCGCACTTGAACTTAACTACAGCCGCGAAGATTGGTATCGATTATTGGAAGCCAGAAATGGTCAATCAGTTCCATGATTAATAATTATCAATAACAAGTTATCGTTTATCGATAAATAAAGGTTGAAATTCATATTCTATCTGCTACATTAAGCTTATTGAATCAATTTAGATTATGAGTTTTATGTTACCGCATTATCGGATAAGCAAAGTAAGTAAAATCGTTAGGGCATTAGTGGCACTCTTCGTTATGATGCAAATTTTCAGTTTTGCACTTTTGTTATTACTAGGAATTAATAATAATGGCACCTATGAGCTTTCTGAACATTTTTCATTTATTTCTTCAGCGGCCAATATCGACTTTTCAGGTAGCTGGGAAAATTTAGCGTTAGCCTTAACCGATGAAGGTTTTAACGCTTTGCTTATACTAGGCAGTGCAGATTTGTTGCCAAGCCTTTTAATTTATTGGTCTTTGTTTAAGTTATTTGGTTTATATCAGCAGGGTTTAGTATTCACTGTCGCCAATATTCAATGCATTAAAAATATTGGTACTGTGCTGTTAGCTTGGATTGCCTTAAAGCTTCTTTATCCGATAGTGGTGACCTTAGTATTACGATTTTCAGGCGCTTCTGATACGTTATCGTTATACATAAGCTTAGGCTCTGATGAGTTAAGATTTTTATTAATTGGTTTAGTGATATACGTGATAGCTTGGATAATGAGCGAAGCGACTAGCTTGCATCAAGAGCAGGAGTTAGTTATCTAGTGGCTATGATTATAGAACTGGACGTTATGCTAGCAAAACGTAAAATGAAATTAAACGATCTTGCTTTGTCAGTAGGCATAACGCCACAAAACTTATCTGTGCTTAAAAGTGGTCGAGCAAAAGCGATACGGTTTTCAACGCTTGAAGCCATTTGCCAAACACTAGATTGTCAGCCAGGCGATATTTTACTTTACGAAAAAGATCAACAAACAAGGAATGATGATGAATAAATCTTTAGTAATAATGCTTTTAGGTAGTTGCTTCGCCACGAGTATTTCAGTGGTAGCAAACGATGACGAACCTTATAAATTTGTGGCTTTGAGCTTAACGAAATACGATAGCCTAAAAAACGTAGATTTAAGTCACACTACAATTGATTTAGCGCCGGAGATTTCTTTTGGGGTAGGCAAGAATTATCAATTAAACGAAGATTGGCAAGTCGCCACAGAGATTTCGCTGCATTATGCTAAAGCACATTTTAGTGGTTTAGTTGAAAAGACCAGTGTTAATAACTTCTCTGCAGGGCAACAAACTTTTTCGGGTAATTATGACGCGCTTGGTTTATGGGCTACATCACGTTTTAAGTATGTTAGTCTGAGTGAAAATGTATCTCCTTTTATCGAGTTAGCTGTTGGCGCCGTACAAACTAACCACGGTACACTTTTTGGTGAAGAAAAAAACCAAGGTCTTGCTTATAAAGCGATAACAGGTGTAGAGTTTGAAGTCGCTAACGATATGACTTTCTCTATTGGTTTTGGTCTTTCAGATAACGACAACAATCTTTGATTTTGTAATTTACTGATTATTTATCAAAGATTGAGCGGCTATTTCGGCGGCTTTTTTTCTGTCTTTAATATAATAAAACCAAGTAACCGCAAAGAGTATCGCGATAAATGGCATACTGGTAAGCACCACCATATGCCAACCGGCTTTAAATAACACCCAACCTGCCAGTAACGATGCAGTTGCTTGTAAGCCAAAGATAATAAAGTCGTTAATCGCTTGTACTTTATGTCGTTCACCCGGCTTATAACTTTGCGGTAGTAATGTTGTACCGGTTAAAAATAAAAAATTCCAACCGATGCCTAACAAAATCAGTGCCCACCAGTAGTGCATGACTTGTTCGCCTGAAAGCGCGACTACAGTTACTATCGCGTAAATTGCGGTCCCTATTAACATTAAACTTTTTAAGCCTATTTTTTTTACTAACCAAGCGGTAAATAGAGAAGGAATAAACATCGCCGCAATATGACTTTGAATAACCCACTTTGTATCATTTAAGCTATGTCCGTGCATTTGATGCATGCTTAAAGGCGTAGCGGTCATTAAGTAACTCATTAAGGCAAAACCAATTGCCGCCGATAGTATCGCGATAATAAATATGGGTTGTTTAATGATTTTACTTAATGGACGAATATCTTCTGCTTGCTGATGACTTTCAATTTGCGTATTTTTAAAGTTCAACATGATTATCATCGCGCAAATGATTAAGCACGCTAATACTAAAAATGAGCCAGCATAGCCATGAGGTGAAACTAACCAATCTTTAGCAACTACGGCAATTTCAGGCCCTAAGAAGGCAGAAAAAATGCCACTTAGCATAAGAATTGACAACACAGTAGGGATATCTTTATCATTTTTTATGCTTTCTATCGCAGCAAAACGTAACTGTTGAATAAATGCCGTACTAATACCAAAGAGTAAACCTGAGAAAACAAAAAGTTCAAAATTGGCAATAAGCGCAGATACCATAGCGGTTAATGTCGCCAATAAACCACAACTATAACCGGTAAAAATAGCAAAACGACGGCCTTTGTTTTTGGCAAGCATCGCTGCAGGAATCGCGCCACAGGCAACACCTAAAATCATAACCGTAATGGGAAGGGTAGCTAGAGATGGGTCACTTGCCATGCTGGTTGACAATATTCCCCCAATGAAAACAATGACTGGTGATGCGGCCATCACTAAAGGTTGGGCAATAAACAACAGCCAAATATTTTTTGGTAAGGTGAAATGTCGAGACAATAAAAAAGCACTGGCAATTAATAAGGCTAAGGTAATAAAAATATTGGATAACATAGTTGTTCATTTATGATAATTATTCTGTTGCTATCATAACGTATTATTTTTAATTGAAAGAACATAATTTATGTTGGTTTTTATTATTCAAATGATAAACTGCGTTCGTTGAAATTCGACAAATACTGTTACTAAGGTTGTTATGAAATTTAGTCCCCTTGTACAAGAATTAATAAATGCACTTAAATGTTTACCGGGTGTTGGTGCTAAATCTGCTCAGCGTATGGCATTCCAGTTACTTGAACGTAATCGTATCGGTGGTGCTAAACTTGCTGGAACATTAAAGTTAGCAATGGAAAATATTGGTCATTGCTCACAATGTCGAAACTTTACTGAAGATGATACCTGTGAAATTTGTCAAAGTGCTAAACGACTTATTAATCAACAGCTTTGTATTGTTGAAAGTCCAGGAGATGTGATCGCGATAGAGCAAACCGGTGAATTTCAAGGACGCTATTTTATTTTAATGGGACATTTATCTCCACTAGATGGTATCGGGCCAGACGATCTTGGTTTAGATATATTAGAAAAACAGCTGGCGACCCAACAGTTTAAAGAAATAATTTTAGCCACAAATCCAACAGTGGAAGGTGAAGCCACCGCACACTTTATTGCTGAACTTGCTAAAAAACATCAGGTTATCATTTCTCGTATTGCCCATGGTGTGCCTGTTGGTGGCGAGCTTGAATATGTAGATGGTAATACGTTATCTCATGCTTTGTCAGGACGTAAAAACTATAGCTTTTAGTTTCACTGTAAACTTAGCAGAATATTAAATGCAGGTGAAAACGTGTCCTTTTAACTAAAAGCTAAGTTGAGCAATAACAATTTGAGTCTTGTCATCTTTTAAATAATTATACCCTTAGGCATTTTATAAATTATTGGCAAGATGATTTCCTGTCATAAAATTAGTTTTAGCGTATTTCAGTAATACTATGCCACACAAAACAATAAAAGCGGTTAGATAAAGTGCAGCATTATAATTTTTAAAGTGTTCAATTAATGCGACACAATAAAGTGGCGCCACAACTTGTCCTACGCCATAGGCTGCGGTAATTGTTCCCATAATAAATACTGGGTTTTTACCGGCTAGTTGCCCACCAAAATTCATGAAAAGTGCGACCAGACCAATAAAGGTTCCACCATATAACACGCCACTTATTAAATTAAGTACAATGTTTGAAGAGAAGGTAGGAATTAAAATGGCAACAATTTGTAGCGCCATCGCTACCATCATAATGTCGATACTATTATAGCGATGTGCCAAACGCATCCAAATAATACACGAGGGTATGCCGGCTAAACCAACAGCTAACCAAGCATAACCACCATACCCAGACAATCCTTCTAATGAGTTAACAATATCAGGGAGGAATGTTGCTTGCACGACCATACCAACGCCTTCTGTGAAGTACGCTAGGGCTAAAATGATCACTAAGGGATTAAATAACGATTTATCAAATTTGTGTTTAATAACTTTATCTGATGTTTGCTTATCAAAACTTAAAATATAGGCTGAATAACTCGCGAATATCGTGCCTGCAATTGCTAGGGCAAACCAAGCATGTTGCCAATTATCACTATAAATAAATACGCTACGCATAATTAAATCAGCAATAAGTATTGAGAATCCTAAGCCACTAAAATGTATGCCCATTGCTTTAGTTTTATTCGTATTTTGTAATTTTGACATCACGATGGCTGAGCCAACGACTAATGCCATCGCAGCACCAAATCCAGCAAAAAGCCGAGATAGCAACCAAATTGTATTGTTTTGGGTAAAGGCGAGTAATAACGAAGTTATGATACACAAAGCTAAGCCAATGCGGAAAAACTTTACTTTTGCATGAATATCTTTAATAAAAATTGAGAAAATTGACCCCGATAAATAGCCAACATAGTTAATGGAGGCGAGTATGCCAGCGAAAGCAATACTTAGATGATTTTCTAGCATCGCGGGTAATAAAGAAGTAAACGCAAAGCGAGCGACGCCTACGCCGACAACCAAAGCAAGGATACCCGCTAATAAAATAGCCGTATTGTTATTTCGGTCAAGCAACATTTTAAATCCTGTGTTGTCTATTTTATAAATACAGCGACTAAGGCTGCTTTCTAGAATGAAGGTATCATGCTAAGCGCAAGCTTCAATGTAAGGATAGTGATAGCTGAAAGCAAATCATTATTTGTGATTAACGGTATTTAAAAATGATATAAATAAAATTATCTCTTTAAGAAAAGCAAAATAGGGCTGCATAATTTATGTAAGAATTTTTAATTTTTTGCTTGAAATTGTTTTCCCTACCCCCACATGTTAACTATCAATGCAACATCAGCTTCGATGTGCGCTTTTAAACACCGTTAAATTTAGGAAGTATCGAAAATGTCAGAAACAGGCCAAAAAGAAAATCATCAGTTTGCAACTGATAACGCTAAGTTACTCAAATTAATGATCCACTCACTTTACTCAAACAAAGAAATTTTCTTACGTGAGTTAGTATCAAACGCTGCTGATGCCGCTGACAAGTTACGCTTTAAAGCACTTTCACATGCTGATTTATACGAAGGTGATAGCGATTTACGCGTACGTGTTAGTTGTGACAAAGTAAACAATACACTTACCATTTCTGATAACGGCATTGGTATGACTCATGATCAAATTGTTGATCATTTAGGTACCATTGCTAAATCTGGCACAGCTGAATTTTTCTCGCAACTTTCTGGCGATCAAGCTTCAGACTCACAACTTATTGGTCAATTTGGTGTTGGTTTTTACTCAGCATTCATCGTTGCTGACTCAGTAACTGTGCGTTCTCGTGCTGCTGGTGTCGACGCTTCTGAAGGTGTTGAATGGACAAGTGCTGGCGAAGGCGAGTTCACTACGGCTAAAATTTCAAAGACAAACCGTGGTACCGATATAATTCTTCATTTAAAAGAAGAAGAAAAAGAATATGCAGACGACTGGCGCTTAAAGTCAATTGTCACTAAGTACTCAGACCATATCTCAGTTTCTGTTGAAATGTTAACGCCAGCAATTCCGGCTGTAGAAGCGGTTGCTGAAGTTAAAGATGATGAAGGCAATGTTACTGTTCCAGCTGGAGAAGCGGTTGCTGAAGTTCCTGCAATATGGGAGCCTGTGAATAAAGCTACGGCATTATGGACACGTGAGAAGTCAGAGATTTCTGATGATGAATATAAAGAATTCTACAAGCATGTATCACATGACTTTGGTGACCCACTTGTATGGGAGCACAACAAAGTAGAAGGTAAAACAGAATATACTTCATTACTTTATATTCCAAGTAAAGCGCCATTTGATATGCATAACCGTGAAAAGCAACATGGTTTAAAATTATTTGTACAACGTGTATTTATAATGGACGACGCAGAACAGTTTATGCCAACTTACTTGCGTTTTGTAAAAGGTTTATTAGATTCAAATGATTTACCGCTAAACGTTTCTCGTGAAATTTTACAAGATAACAAAATTACGCAAGCAATTCGTAAAGGCTGTACTAAACGCGTCCTTAAAATGCTTGAAAAATTAGGTAAAAAAGATAAAGAACAATATCAATCATTTTGGAATGAGTTTGGTCAAGTTTTAAAAGAAGGCCCAGCAGAAGATCAAGGTAATAAAGAGCAAGTTGCAAACTTATTACGCTTTGCTTCAACAGAAAGTGACACGGCTGTGCAAAGTGTTTCAATTCCGGAATACGTAGAACGTATGAAAGAAGGCCAAGAAAAAATTTACTACGTAGTTGCAGACAGCTTTGAAGCGGCTAAAAATAGCCCTCATTTAGAAGTTTTCCGTAAAAAAGGCATTGAAGTATTATTAATGTCTGACCGTATCGATGAATGGTTAGTGAGTCACTTAACAGAAGTTGATGGTAAGCAGTTACAATCGGTAACTCGTGGCGGTTTAGATCTTGGTGATATGGATGATGAAGAAACAAAGCAAGCTCAAGAAAAACTTGAAAAAGAGTTTGATTCAGTTGTTACTCGTATTAAAAAATCACTAGAAGGTAAAGTGAAAGATGTTAAATTGTCGCAACGTTTAACGGATTCACCGGCTTGTATTGTTGCCGATGAACACGACATGAGCAGCCAAATGATGAAGCTTATGCAATCAGTTGGACAAGAAGTGCCTGATTCCTTGCCTATTTTTGAAATTAATGCAGAACATGAGTTAGTAAAACATGTTGCTGATGAAACTGATGATGAGAAATTCAACCAGTGGACTGAAGTATTGTTTGAACAAGCAATGTTAGCTGAACGTGGTAGTTTAAAAGACCCTGCTAGTTTTGTTGCACGTTTAAACAAGTTAATGTTGAGCCTTACTAAGTAAGTTAACATGTAAACTTGATGGTACAAAAAGGGGCTTTAGCCCCTTTTTTTGATCCCGTAAAAGTTTTTATCTATAAGGTCATCAAAACAAAGCTTGAGAGCATGAAGTTGATAGTTTCTTTCACGGGGATAAAGTCTTCATGTAATACTTTAGCTAATGCAAGGGCAGTAAAAACATATTTCCTAGTAAATGACTTAGACACGAAAAGGGATGTTTTTCTGATGATTATGAAGGATATTAAGCAAAGTAAATCATCCTGAAGAAAAGGTAACAACCAATCCCTAAGCCTACTCTTGGGTATAGCGTAATAATATTTTAGACCAGACTTCATTATTATTCATTTTTTGAATAATCGGTTCAATATCTTCAAAAACGGCTTGGTTTTTATGTAATACCATGACTTTTCTTGCATACTTATCGTGAGGATTAAGTGATACATGAAAGAGGTCGCGGTTTTTACTTTGTCTGGTAATATAATTAAACGTAGACTGACTGATTATTGTACTATCAATCCTTTTACTTATCAGCATGTTAATTAATGCCTGCTCGCTGATTGTATCAATGCGATTTATTTCATTTTTAGCGACCAACTCATTTATACCATAATAATAAAACCCTCTAACTCCGCCAAATACAAGGTTTTTTAATGAGGATGGATTGCTATATTCAATAGGGTTATCTGTTAGAGAGATAACTTCATCTTGGTCAATGAAAACATCTGAAGTCCACAGGTATTTATTTTCTTCCTTATCCTTAAACCAAATAGGATTTACGCCCAGTAATATGCCATTTAATGTGTTTTGCACAATCATGTGGTCGATGCGCTTGCGAGGAATAAACACGGTTTTAAAACGATACTTATCACTCTTACTATTTAAATAAGTAGAAAAATCATAATAAAGCCCTTGTTCCTTTTTTAAGTGAGTAATAAATGGAGGTTTTAGGTGATACACATAGACATTAATGGCCTCTTTTTCGATAGCATGAGTGATGAAAACACTAAAAATGTAAAAAAACACAACAACGACAAGGCTTTTCGTTACATTCATATAAAGGGAGCCTTCTCTGGTTCATATTAAGTTAAGGTTTTGTTAATCATAGCACTTAAGTTTACGTTAACAGATCAATTTTAAAATTCTACAAATGGAGGGCTGTATTTGCCTCATAGTTATTTACCTAAACAGGTATAAACTATGTGGGAGAATGTGTGTATTGCGAATATCTTTTGCTATCATTGTAGGTAATATTATGATCTTAAGGTTATAAAGTTTCGTAATTTTAGCTATCTATATAACAATAAGACTAAGGAATATAAATGAAGCATAATATTATCACCTCAAGTATAACCGCTTTTCTTCTCATTACTGGCACGGCTACAACGTCGAATGCTGTAGCAAATGAAAAGAAAATTGAAGCAAATGATTTAGTTGAAATGTTCGAAAAGCTAGGAGGAAAACATCCCGGCTTTAGAAAGGCACATGCTAAAGGTTTATGTGCCTCGGGCACTTTTATGCCTGCACCTAATAAGCACTTCTCAGGAGCTGCGCTACTATCAAATGGTGAACTGCCGGTGTCAATGCGCTTTTCATTAGGGGGGGCTAACCCAAACAGTGATGAAAAATCCCCAGGCACTCGGGGCATGGGCATGCAAATAAAATTACCTAATGGCGCTTTACATACTTTTACAGGTAACAATTTCCCTGTGTTTGCTGGCAAAGACCCTGAAACTTTTTATGGATTTTTATCGACACTTCTTCCTGATGAAAACGGAAAGCCAGATCCGGCTAAAACAGTGGCATTTATTCAGCAGAATCCGAGTGTTCAAGCTAACGTAATGTGGAATAAAACGGCTAAAACAACTGCGTCATTTGCCAATACTCCATTTTTTGGTTTGCACACTTTCTACTTTGATCAACCCAATGGACAGAAAACTAAATTTCGTTGGGATATTCAGCCAAGCTTAGGTGTCAAAACACTCGAAAAAGCAGAAGCAGCTAAGATGCCAAATGAGTTTTTAGCTGATACTTTTGCGCAACAACTTAAAGATGAAACGGTTCGTTTTACTATTATGGCAAGCTTAGGCGAAGCCGAAGACAGTGATATTGATCCCTCACAACAGTGGCCGAGTGAACGTCCTCAAGTAGCACTTGGTACTGTAACCGTTAATGCGAGTGGTGGTGATGCGTGTAAAAATATTAACTTTGATCCTAATATGATGTCTGCAGGCTTTACACCAAGCGCAGATCCCGTATTAAGAATGCGATCACCCGCTTATGCTATTTCTTTTGGTAAAAGGTTGAGTGGTCAATAAATAGCCACTAACAAATATGTGTTTATTATCGGATTGTTGTCCTGATAACGAGGATTAATGAGCGTTACTCGATTGATTTTTTGAACGCTTAATAGGTCAATGCACAATAGCTCTCATTATTTAGAATTCTTGGGGAGAGGGGGATGTAATATGACATCAGTATAACATTTGGTTATTATATTTATGTGATTTATGTTGGTGTAGCTAATTAACAGAGCCGAAAAGGCATAGACTTTAGTATAAAAAATGTCTTTTAACGGTCTTTTTTGATGATAGAGCGGTAATGCTACTTGTTTGACTACAACTGAACTTGTATAGTGTTGCACATTCAAAAAAATACTCATTTGGCTGTTATATTAGCGGTATGTTGTACACAAGTACAACAGCCCAATTAGTATATTAAACATATAAGGCAATATTTTATGCGCATTATTTTATTAGGTGCTCCGGGCGCTGGCAAAGGCACTCAAGCACAATTTCTGATGGCTAAATTTGGTATTCCACAAATTTCTACGGGCGATATGCTACGTGCTGCAATTAAAGCAGGTACAGGACTTGGTAAAAAAGCTAAAGCGGTTATGGATGCTGGGCAATTAGTTTCTGATGACTTAATCATTGGTTTAGTAAAAGAACGCATTGCACAAGATGACTGTAAAGCAGGTTTCTTACTTGATGGTTTTCCTAGAACCATTCCACAAGCTGATGCCATGAAAGATAATAGTGTATCAGTTGATAGTGTTATTGAATTTGATGTGCCAGATGAAGTTATTGTCGACCGCATGAGTGGTCGTCGTGTTCATGCTGGTTCTGGTCGTGTTTATCACTTAGTCTATAATCCACCTAAAGTTGAAGGTAAGGATGACGATACGGGTGAAAGCTTGTCTATTCGACCTGATGATGAAGAAGCTACTGTTCGTAAACGTTTAGGTATTTATCACGAACAAACTAAACCATTAGTGGCGTATTATCAAAGTGAAGCGAAAGCCGGTGCATGCTCATACTTGACTATTGACGGTACTAAACCTGTTGAAGAAGTAAGTGCCTTAATTGCTGATGAACTAAGTTAAGCGAAATAAGTTTATTGATAATCTTTACTCGTCATAAAATAATTAATATAAAGTTCGCTTCGGCGAACTTTTTTATTTTATATGTCGCAAAATGTATGTTTTTAGTTTTTTACTCTATCAAAATACATTTTAGAACGTAAACTATAATATCTCATTTATAAATATAAGAAGAAATACAATGGTAGTCAGTTTATCTATAACCGGTCTTTATACGAGTTTGTTGGCACTTTTATTTGTTGGTTTAGCCATGAATATTATCCGGTTACGTTTACAGTTTAAAACAGGGATTGGTGATGGTGGTCATCAAGCATTAGCACAAGCTATTCGTGTGCATGGTAATTTCGCTGAATTTATTCCTTTAGCGTTATTAATGTTAGGAATATACGAAGTCAATGGAGCAAATCCTATAGCGTTACATCTTCTAGGTGCTACTTTATTTATTGGCCGAATATTACATGCTATAGGACTATCAAAAACAACAGGACTTTCAAAACAGCGGCAAATAGGCATGGTCTCACTATTTATCGTTATACTTATTTTAGCGGTTGAAAATATACGTTTATTTATCAGTTAACCGTCTTTAATAACATGGCAATGTGCGGAATATTATCTTCTAAATACATTTTTGATATACGTTCAAAGCCATGTTTATTATAAAAATTTTCCAGGTGTTCTTGTGCTGATATTTTTATTTTCTGATCAGGAAAGTACTGTTGACAAACGGTTAAAGCTTTAGTCATTAGTTGATGACCCAAACCTGTGCCTCTCGCTTGTGCTGCCACAATAACTCTACCAATTGCAATATAATTATCGTAACTTTGACCTTTGGCTAAAATACGTAAATAGCCTGCAATATTACCTTCTAGATAACAAAATAGGTGGACAGTATCTTTATGTCGGTCAATATTATCTATATCAGGATAAAAACAAGTTTGCTCAACAACAAAGACATCAATACGCAGTTTTAATATTTCGTATAGTTCATCAATATTGAGATCTTTAAAATGTTTTACTTGCCAAGCTATAGTCATTAACCTTACCTATTACCATGAGAAAAAAGGCTATTTTTTCATGATTTGTGATACAGGTAAAGTTAATAACCTATATGCTTAGTGATGAAGCACTTGTAAATAACCATGATAACTTTTGCTTGTTAAGTAATTGGAAATGTCTTTACGATATTCACTAATATTTACTTGAGGAAACTCAATGTACATCGTCTCTTTTAATGAAATATCATTAAGAAAGAGTATGTAGCCTAAAGGTAAGTATTTTGGAGAAAAGTTGTTTTGAAATACTGTCGTACGCACTTCAGAAGCGGTGTAGTATTCTTTGCAGCCAAAATTTCTTTTAAGGGTTGGAAGAAGTTTTGTGCCGTAACTTTTTATTGACCAGTATTTAAACATTGCTATTCCTTAGCTGTTTTTTATCATCCATTTTCTGGTGCAAAAATATACGCTGTTCTATATAAATGTCAATAGTTTTAACGATTAACTGATGTTTATACTATATAAAATAAGGGATGCAGAGAAGTTGGCGGTTTAGTTAACTGTACTATTGTGCATTTAAAACCTTGATTTTATCAGGGTTTATAAAAAATGAGCTGCCTATGAGTCTTTATAAGCAGCCCCGCTATTCGTTTATCTATTTGTTATGGCGCTTTTGCAACACAGCCATGACCTCTGACATATCAATATTCTTATCTTGAAGTAAAACGAGCGTGTGATAAAACAAATCTGCACATTCTCCGAGTAAATCATTTTTTGTCTCTGCAACAGCCGCGAGTGCAACCTCAACACCTTCTTCACCCACTTTCTGAGCTATCTTGGTTGTGCCACGAGAAAATAAATGAGCGGTATAACTTGTTGCCGGGTCTTGCCCTTTTCTACTGGCAATGACTTGTTCTAATTCGCTCAGAAAGTTTTGTTGGCTTAATTTTTGTTCAGGGAAACAAGACTCTGTACCCAGATGGCAACTAGGACCGATAGGCCGACAAGCAATTAACAAACTGTCGTTATCACAATCTGTCAAAACCTGGCTAACATTCAGAAAGTTTCCTGACGTTTCACCTTTTACCCAAAGCGCTTGCTTTGAACGACTAAAAAAAGTGGCTTTGCCTGTGGTTAATGTTTTTTCAAGGGATTCAATATTCATATATCCTTGCATTAGCACGGCCCCCGTATCTTGATGCTGAATAATTGCCGGTATTAAATCAGCCATTTTAGCCCAAGCTAATTCGTTGATATTCTCTAGGTTAACTAACATAATCTGATCTCTATATTTTGACTTTTCAACGTTTGTTTTAATTCGTTCATTTCAATGATACCTTTATGGAAAACACTCGCCGCTAATGCACCATCTACATCGGCTTGTTTAAAAACGTCAGAAAAATGTGATATTTCGCCCGCTCCCCCCGAAGCTATTAAGGGAACATTGCACACAGCGCGTGCTTTTTGCAATTGCTCAATATCATACCCTTGACGAACACCATCTTGGTTCATGCAATTTAGAACAATTTCACCGGCCCCACGTTGTTGCACTTCTTTGATCCAATCAAACGTTGTCCATTTCGTTTGTTGAGTACGGTTTTCATCACCAGTAAACTGATAAACTTGATACAAACCGGTTTCTTTATCATAAAAACTGTCAATACCAACAACAATGCATTGTTGACCAAATACATCAGCTAAGCGGGTGATCAAGTCAGGGTCTCGTAAAGCAGGGGAGTTTATCGATATTTTATCTGCGCCCATCATTAATATTTCTTTTGCATCTTGCTCTGTTTTTATACCACCAGCAACACAAAAAGGGATATCGATAACTTCTGCTATTCTGCTAACCCAACTCTTATCAACGACTCTATCATCAGCGCTTGCAGTGATATCATAAAAAACTAATTCATCAGCACCTGCTTGTGCATATTTTTGCGCAAGAGGAACAATATCACCTATTATTTCATGATTTCGAAATTGAATACCTTTAACGACCTTGCCATCGCGAACATCAAGACAAGGTATAATTCTTTTTGCTAACATTAGACTTTACCCTTAGCATTTGGCCAACATGCAATAGCCTCTTCAAGTGTGAATTTACCTTCGAGTAATGAGCGGCCTAGAATAACACCACTAACACCGGTTGGAATCAGTGCTTTTATGTCTTCAAGACTGCCAATACCACCTGAAGCTTGCCACTGAATATCTGGATATTTTGCGCAAACCTCTCGATATAAATCAACATTGGTTCCTGTTAATGTCCCGTCTTTACTGATATCAGTGCAGAGCACGTGTTTAATGCCTGCATTTTGGTATTGGGCAAGCAAGTCTTCTAAATTAACGCCACTGTCTTCAATCCAGCCATGGGTGGGCAGTGTTTTATTACCGTTGGCATCAATTTTAATATCAAGGGCTAAGACAATTTTTTCACTGCCATAGGTCGTTACCCATTGAGTAACGAGTTCAGGTTGCTTAATCGCTAAGCTACCAATAACCACACGGTCGGCACCAAGTGCTAATAGTTGTTTTACGTCTTCTTCGCAGCGTATACCTCCGCCCACTTGTATGGTCATGGTTGGGTGTTTTACAACGGTTTTTAAGGTTTCAAGTTGACGTTTAGTGGAATCTTTTGCGCCATCTAAATCAACAAAGTGCATCACGGTTGCGCCTGATTTAGCATACGCTTGCTGACGCTCTTGCACCGTGTATTGGTAGTTGGTCTTTTGGTTGTAGTCGCCCTGAAATAACCGGACTACTTCGCCGTTTATTAAATCTATTGCGGGTATCATCATGATGTCAGTATCTCTGTTGAGTCGAGCTCTAAAAAATTCTTAATAATTTTACTGCCTAATTCACTTGAACGCTCAGGATGAAATTGACAACCAATAAAGTTATTTTTTGTGATGGCTGCTGAAAATTCACTGCCATATTTACAAGCTGCAGCGGTATATTCACTTATTGGTGCAGCAAAACTATGGACAAAATAAAAATAGTCGCCGATATTAATCCCATTAAATACTGGGTGATCAGTCACAGAGGTTAGCGTGTTCCAGCCCATATGGGGCAGTCTATTGTTTTTAGCATTCAAGGGGACAATATCGGTGTTTATAATACCTAAACATTCAACTTTTTCACCCTCACTGCTTTCCAATGATGAATTACACATTAACTGCATGCCTAAACAAAAACCTAAAACAGGTTGAGTTAAGTTTTGTAATGTTTCTACTAACCCCTTAGCTCTAATGTTTGCCATCGCATGTTTTGCGGTGCCAACACCTGGCAGTATCACTTTTTTAGCTTTTTTAATCGTCTCAATATCATCAGTAATGATGACTTGAAAACCTAACCGTTCAACCGCGAATTTTACTGATGATAAGTTGGCGCAGCCAGTATCAACAATAACGTTCATGGTTGCTTTTTCAGCAGACATCACAGAGTACCTTTAGTGCTAGGGAGTACATCGCCACTTACCGTAATTGCCTGGCGTAATGCTCGGCCAAACACCTTAAATAAACTTTCTACTTGGTGATGACAGTTACCTTCGGTTGTTGAAAGGTGCAGGGTAATTGCCATCGAGTCTGCAAGTGAACGGAAAAAGTGTGAAACCATTTGCGTTGACATATTGCCTACTCTGTTATCTGTAAAGTCAGCATCAAATTCAAGCCACGGACGACCTGATAAATCGATAGAGCATTCAGCGCGACATTCATCCATCGGTAGTACAAAACCAAAACGACCAATGCCGCGTTTGTCACCTAATGCTTTTCTCAGTGCTTGACCAAGTGCTAGAGCGGTATCTTCAACACTATGATGTTCATCAATGTGATAATCACCATCGACGCTAACGTCTAATGAAAAACCACCATGAGCAGCGATTTGCTCAAGCATGTGATCGAAAAAGCCTAAGCCGGTATTAATTTTTACGATGCCGACTTTATCTAAATTAACGCTAACATTAATATTGGTTTCTTTGGTGGTACGAACAACTTTAGCTTCACGTTGTTGTTGGTTCAATAATTGTGCTGAGATTGCCAACCAATTTAAGTTTTCTCTGTTATATTTTATTCCCTCAATACCCATGTTAGCAGCAAGTTGTATATCGGTTTCACGATCGCCAATGACAAAAGAATTTTCGAAGTTTACTTTACCTTGCTGTAAGTAATCACTTACTAAGCCAAGTTTCGGTTTACGACAACTGCAATTTTCATTGTCAAAATGTGGGCAAAGCAATACATCATCAAATATAACGCCTTGTGATGAAAATATATCCATCATCTTGTTGTGGGGTAAATCAAAGTCGGCTTGTGGATAACTAATCGTTCCTAAACCATCTTGGTTTGACACCATGACTAAACGAAAGCCCTTTTTTTGCAGTGCTAATAAGACAGGGATGACGTTAGGTTCAAAAACTAATTTCTCAAGGGTATCTACTTGCTTATCAGAAACTGGCTCTTCAATTAAAGTACCATCTCTGTCGATAAATAATATGTTTTGTTTTTTTGTATTGAGCATTTTTAGGTCTCTGATTTAACTTGTGAAAAGGCATTGGCGATCGTATTTTTTAGTAGCGATAGCTCACGTTCACTACCAATACTAATACGTAAGCAATCGGCTAATTGCTGTTGCGCTGATTGGTCGCGAATTAAAATACCTTGTTGTTTAAGGCAATCGAAAATAAAGTTTTTGGTATCTGTATCTACGGCGCGAAATAAAATGAAGTTAGCATCACTATTAAAAACGTTAACACACCAGTCTTGGCCTTTCAGCCAATCGGATAATTGGGTACGTAAAATTACGGTTTCTTGAACACGGATACTCACTTGTTCAAGCCCTTTTTTTGCCAATGCGGAGCTTGCAATATCAGCTACGGGCGCTGATATTGGGTAAGGAGCAATAACCTTGCTGAGCATTGTTATAATATCTGCGTTAGCTAAGGTAAAGCCACATCGTAGGCCTGCGAGTGCAAAGGCTTTCGATAACGTTCTTAGTATAACCAACTGTGGGTAATCTTTTAACCAATTCGCCGTGCTCTTTTCAGGGCTAAATTCAATATAAGCTTCGTCAACAACAACAATCGCGGTGTCACCAAACATCTCAAGTGCTGCACGAATCGAGTCGGTTGTTAATACATTACCTGTTGGGTTGCCGGGTGAGCACAAAAAAACCACTTTTACTTTACCCACTTGAGCTTTCATTGCTTCAATATCAAGTTGGTTATCAACTAATGGTACGCGCGTAATACCTGCACCGTGATTCTCAGCGCTAATCGCATACATACCGTAGGTCGGCGGACAGATTAAAATGCTGTCTTGATAAGCTTTACTAAAGGTACGTATGATAAGTTCAATACCTTCATCAGCACCGCGAGTAGCAAGAATACTGGTTGGCATTACCCCTGAATATTCACTATAAGCTTTGATTAAATTATCAGGTTGAAAATCTGGATAACGGTTAATACAGCTACTATTTAAAGTATATATTCCGGGTCCAGAGGCTTCATTGGCATTAAGCCAAATCTTATGACTTGTTGTCGAAGATGAGTCACTGCCACTTGCATACAGTCGTCTTGCTGATTGATAGGGCACCATATCAACAAGTTCTTCGCGGGCAAGTTTATCGGCTATTGTTGACATAATTATTCCTCTAACCTGATCGTTACGGCTCGTTTGTGACCATCTAAACCTTCAGCATCCGTTAGCTCAGTTATGCATTCGGCAATATTCATCAAGCCTTGTTTAGTGATTTCTTGTACTGTAAATCGTCGGGAAAAATCAGCTAGTGATAAACTAGAAATGACCTTTGAATAACCGTAAGTGGGTAAGACATGATTGGTACCACTGGCGTAATCACCTGCAGACTCTGGGGTATATTCACCAACAAATATTGAACCAGCATTGCGTAAAGTTTTTAATAATTCTTGGGCATTATCAGTTTGAATGATTAAGTGCTCAGGCGCATAACGGTTAGAGACCTCAACCGCTGTTGATAAATTATCAACTAAAATTAATCGACTTTGAGTGAGCGCTTGTTCTGCTATTTTTTGGCGAGACAGTACGGCTACCTGAGTTAATAACTCACGTTGAACGTTAGCAATTAATTCAGCGCTGTCAGATAATAAAATAACTTGGCTATCAGGACCGTGCTCCGCTTGAGAGAGCAAGTCAGCAGCGATAAAGCTTGCTTTTGCGTTTGCATCAGCAATAACTAAAACTTCAGAAGGGCCTGCAGGCATATCAATAGCAAAACCATTTATTTGCTGAGCCAGCTGCTTTTTCGCTTCGGTAACATATTTATTGCCAGGACCAAATATTTTGTTAACTGGTTTTATTGTCTCAGTGCCAAAAGCCATTGCTGCACAACCATGTGCGCCACCGACCGTATAAATTTCATCAATTTCACATAATTTTGCGGCAACAAGAATTTCGTCAGCAAGTTTACCGTTAATGTCAGGAGGACAAACTAAAACCGTACGTGGACATTTTGCTAGCTGCGATGGAACACCAAGCATTAATACCGTTGAAGGCAATGGAGCAGAACCGGCAGGAATATATAAACCAACGCTTTCTATTGCTTCCGTTTTCAACGTACAACGTACACCAGGTGCAGTTTCTACGGTAATATCTTCAGATAATTGTGCTTGATGAAAACGCTTGATTTGCCCATAGGCGGTTTCAATGGCTTTTAATCTTTTAGCCGACAATGCTGCTCGTGCTGTTGTTATTTGTTCATCAGTAACGGTTAATGTTGTCAGCTTTACACCATCAAATTTCTCCGTTAATTCATAAAGCGCTTTGTCGCCATTTCGTTTCACGTTATTTAATATGTTTTCAACTTGCTGCGAAAGTAAGCCGCTTTCATTTATCTCTGGTCGAGCTAGCGCTGATTGCTGCTCACGTTTTGATAATGCTTGCCAATCGATCATTTTATTTTCCATTACCTTAATCCTAACCTTTATACTTTACTTGTCGTGAAGATGATGAGCATTAACCCATCATTTTTTCAATTGGCATAACCAATATAGAGTTACAGCCTAGTGCATTAAGCTTTTCCATGGTTTCCCAAAAGAAAGTTTCTGTCGCAACGACATGTACCGCAACTAAATCATCTCGACCGGCCAAAGGCAAAATTGTTGGTGTTTCTTTACCTGGCATAAGGGCACTTACTTCAGCTATTTTGTCTTTTGGTGCATGTAACATAATGTACTTGCTTTCTTTTGCTTTTATGACCCCTTGAATACGTGGTAGTAGTGTATCGAGAATACTTTGCTTTTCACTACACAAAGGATTAGCTGTTTGAATAAGAGATGCTTTAGATTTAAAAATCTGTTCAACTTCAACCAAACCATTAGCTTCTAATGTTGCGCCGGTTGAGACTAAGTCACATATACCGTCAGACAAACCAACACGAGGTGCAACTTCGACGGAGCCTTTTAATAAACAAAATTCAACATTGATACCTTTGTCTTTTGCATAACGATTAAGTAGCTGCGGGTAAGTGGTTGCAAAACGCAAACCGTCCAAACTTTTGATGCCTTGGTAATCAAAACCTTCAGGCATCGCAATCGATAAACGACAGCCACCAAAGTTAAGGGGTGAAGTACGAATATATTGAGACTTTTGACCCATGAGTTCGCGTTCTAACGCGGCTTCTTCTAAGGTGTTGTCACCGACAATACCTAAATCACAAACCCCGTCCATAACTAAACCTGGAATGTCAGAGCTACGAACGCGCATTATATCGATAGGCATATTAGCAACATGTGCTAACAAGCGTCGGTCAGTAACATTGAGCGTTAAACCACAACGTTTGAGTAAAGCTTGAGTGTCGTCACTTAAACGACCTGATTTTTGCATAGCGATGCGTAAGCGAGTTTCTGTTGTCATGTTTGTATTTCCTTTAATAAAATCTTTGACCAAAATTGTGGTACGTGTATATACAATTTCAAGGCCTATAAAATGCGAAAAACCCCCGAGAGAGATAGACTCTTTCGGGGGTTAGATCTGAGTTATATAACTCGCCGAAAGGTCAATACCCCTCAGCGAATGAACCTGAGCGGCTAATCGATATGGTGATGATGGCGATGTAATGTGCTTAGGTTAATGTTCATATTGTACTCGTTGTCTGTTTTTATTTACTAACAAGTTACTTAACTTGTACTGTTAATATGGTAAATAATTTAACGAAAGATTCATTTCGTTAAGCTTATTTTTTAATAGATATTTACAGTACTGATTATTTTTATAATGAGCAAGTAATAAATAGCTTGTTCTTATAAAATAATCGCATAAGGTTATAAAGAATTGTAAAAAATGGTCGATACTTAAACTAACAGGTTAATAAAAGGTTAAACGATTAATGGATATTTTTACCACTGTATTAACACGTGTTGTACAGGTGCAAATTAAACCAGAACGCTTACGTGTAAAAGCTTTAGCTAAAGAACCTTCAATTAATAAGTTGACGGATGACCCCGATCATATTGAAAGTCATGAAAACTATGCTGACTTTTCTAAAGAAAATTCAGAAAAAAAACAAGACCACAAAAATAAAAACCAGCACCCAGAAAGTATCTTAGAAGTTGAAGACGATATTGCCGACAATCGTGGAGATGACGTTGCAGGAGTGATCACGCACAAAGAAGAACTCATTCACCCTGTCAAAAAACATGATGAACTTGATGAGGACATCCATCATTTAGATCTTTTTGTTTAAAGTTTCTAACAAACACAGACCACATTAATGTAATGTGTATTTCTCTCTGGCTTTTTATTCTTTATACTGGCGACAATATTTATTAGTAGTATTTTTCATGACACTCGTTGAACAAGCATTTTCATCCTCAGGTATTCTCGCTAAAGTGCTTACCGGCTATTCTCCGAGGCAGGCTCAAATTGATATGGCGATAGATGTTGAACGTGCCATTGAACATAAAAGTTGCTTAATTGTTGAAGCAGGTACGGGGACCGGCAAAACCTTTGCTTATTTGATACCTTCATTGCTTTCAGAAAAAAAAGTGATTGTTTCTACGGGGACGAAAAACTTACAAGAGCAATTGTTTCATAAAGATATTCCGCTTATTCGTAATGCCATGGCGACTAATGTGCAAATTGCCTTGTTAAAAGGGCGAGCAAATTACCTGTGTATTTATCGCCTTGAACTCTATGTAAAAGAGCGAGGGCAATTGGATGCAGCAATGCTGACAGATTTTGTTAAAATTCGTTCATGGGCAACATCGACCCGTAGCGGAGATATTGGTGAAATAGTTGATGTAGCCGAAGACTCCGGCATATTTCCTTTTGTTACCAGTACCACCGATAATTGTTTGGCAAAAGATTGCCCTAATTTTGACGACTGTTATTTAGTTCAAGCACGTAAAAAAGCCATTGACGCTGATGTGTTGGTGGTTAATCACCATTTGTTTTTTGCTGATATGGCGCTAAAAGATACCGGTTTTGGTGAACTTATTCCCAAGGCTGATGTGGTCATTTTTGATGAAGCTCATCAAATTCCTGATATTGCTAGTGAATACTTTGGTGAAGCTTTTTCTACTAAGCAAGTGCTTGATTTATGCTCTGATGTTATTCAAATATATAAAACAACATTGACTGATGTGAAGCAACTCGGAAAAGCGGCGGAGAAATGTCAAAAGGCTGCACAAGAGTTTAGGTTGTTATTTTACCATGATCCCGAACGAGGCAATTGGCGAGAAAAATATCGTCAACCAAGATTTGAACAGGCATTTGCTGCATTAAAAACTGATCTCGATTTTCTGTATCAAGTGATTAAATTATGTATTTCACGTAATGAAGCCATTGATAATTGTTATGAGCGTGCGGTAGATATACTTGCTAAATACGACATTATGGCGAATGTTGATATAGATGGTATGAGTTTTTGGTATGAAACGACTCGTCGGCATGTGGTCTTACACTTAACGCCTTTAAGTGTTGCTGACAAATTTAGTGACTATATTGCTAAATCAGAGGCGGGTTGGGTGTTTACTTCAGCCACTTTAGCAGTAAATGGTGGCTTTGATCATTTTTCTCAGCAATTAGGGTTGAATTTAGCCAAAACTAAAGCGGCAACGTTACTTGTTGATAGTCCGTTTGATTATCAAGCGCAGTCACAACTCGTGGTGCCACGTTACTTACCTGATGCTCAGCACCATGGTCGAGCATTAGCATTAGCTGAATTAGCAATACCTTTAATTTTGGCAAGTCAGGGCGCTTGTTTCTTATTGTTCACGAGCTATAGAATGTTAAATCAAGTGGCTGATATTTTAGCCGAAAAGATTGAATCCCCCTTATTAGTGCAGGGGCGAATGAGTAAAGGACTTTTATTAGCTGCTTTTATCGATAATCCGCAAGCGATTTTATTGGCAACGGCAAGTTTCTGGGAAGGCGTTGATGTGCGAGGCGACAAATTAACTTGTGTGATCATTGATAAATTACCGTTCGCTTCGCCTGATGACCCCATGTTGCAGGCGCGTTGTGAGGATGTTCGACGTCGTGGTGGCGATCCTTTTGCTGAAATTCAATTACCGCAAGCTGTTATAGCATTAAAACAGGGCGTTGGTCGTTTAATTCGAGATGTTACCGACCAAGGCGTCATGGTAATATGCGACGATAGGCTAGTGAATCGACCTTATGGTGAAGTCTTTTTAAAAAGCTTACCAACGATGAAACGCAGTCGAGATATTGAGCAAGCAAGCCGATTTTTGACCACGTTATCGAAATAACAGATAATTTAAAAAGCAATAACGACACATTTTAGAGAGAATAATTTGAATTTTTTGGCAATAGACGCTTCAACTGAAGCATGTTCAGTCGCATTAACCTTTAATAACCAAACGATCAGTGAGTTTGAGTTAGCCCCACAATCACACAGCTTACTCTTACTGCCGATGATTGACCGCTTACTTAAAAAAGCAGATATAAAATTAGCGCAATTAGATGGGCTTATTTTTGGACAAGGACCCGGAAGTTTTACAGGGGTACGAATTGGCGTTGGCGTTGCACAAGGTTTAGCTTTTGCGGCAGACTTAAAAGTTGTTGGCGTGTCAACGTTACAAGCGATGGCGCAAAAGGCTTATAGATTGCATCAACAAGTTGAGGTCATTGCGACTATTGATGCCCGTATGTCAGAAGTTTATGCAGGTTATTATCAGTTAAATGCACAAGGTATTATGGAAGCTGCCCTTAATGATACGGTGTTACCCCCTGCCAAATTAGCGGAGTATTTGAGTGGCTGTTTAACTGAAAATCAACAAGTTTATGGTGTTGGTACAGGGTGGGACGCTTATAAAACACAACTTGAAGCCTTAAAAATTAATGCTGGAACGCCAGAAATAATTTTTCCTCATGCGGAAGAATTGTTAGATATTGGTCAGTACTACTTTTCAAAAGGAATGGCGGTAAGTGCTGAAAATGCGCAGCCTGTTTATGTACGTGATACCGTTTCATGGAAAAAACTGCCAGGTAGATAATTGATTTTATTTTAAGAAAAACACAAAAAGTTTTGTGATTTCACAAAACTTTGGTAAATTTAAAGAATGCAAATAAATAGTGCAAGTTCGTACACGCCCCAATCAAGCGGATCTTTGTCGGTTGATAACCAAAATCAGGTTGCTGAGCAACGTGACCGTTTTCGTGTACAAGAAACGCAGCAAAGCACTGAGCAAGTAGAAAAAAGTAATAAGCAAAGTGCGCAACAAACGCAAGAGCAAAGCAAACAAGCAGCCCAAGTTGAGCGTTTTGATATTGATGAGCAAGCACTTGCTCTAGTTGAACAAGCCCAATTCGAAAACCAACAAGCACAGCTCAACCAAAGTTCACCTCGAACATCTTTACAAAGTAATAATGCTTTTTCAAGTCAAAGTAACCCGCAAAATGCTGATAAGAATGTTAGCCAAGCGAGCTATGACTCCCCATCAAAACAAAACCAAACGGCAATTGCGGCATACTCTTCAATAGACAATATTGCTCAACGTGAGAGTATTAAGCAGGTGTTTGGTGTTGATTTACTCGCGTAACAACCGCGCTGAATCACTTTTTGTCATTTTATAATTTATCTTCAAATATAATGAAAAATACAATATGAATACTCAATCGTTACCTTTCTCGACAAAATATCGCTTTTGGCTGATATTGTGTGCTGCCTTGATTTTAAGTCAAATTCCGATTATTTCGATTCCTTTTAAGTGGCTTGAAAGCTATTTTCATGAAATCAGTCATGGCTTGGCGGCTTTATTTACCGGCGGCTCTATTGTACGAATTCAATTGTTTTCGAACGGAGCAGGGCTGTGTACGACTCGTGGTGGTATGAGTTTTTTGATTAGCTTTATGGGGTATGCTGGCGCGGCATTATGGGGTATGGGCATTTATTATATTGCCACTATGCACCAACGAATAGCCCAAATATTGAGTGGTATTATTGCTTTATTGTTGCTAACAACTCTTGTTTTTTGGGCGAGAGACTTATTAACGTTGCTCATTATCACCGTTTTATTAGCGTTAGTTGTGTTGAAGTTTAAATACAGTAAATTAAGTTACTTGCAGGTAAGTTTACAATTAACAGGGGCACTTATTTTACTCAATAGTGTAAAAAGCCCTTGGTACTTGATTGATGGACGAAATATTGGTGATGGTGCCGCATTGTCACAACTCACTGGCATACCTGAATTTTTATGGGTGGTTGTATGGTTTAGCATTGGTGTTGGTGGTATTGTTTGGTTAGCAAGAACGTCTAAAAAAAGGTAAATATGATGAAAAAACGTAATCTACTATTAATGTTCCCCTTGTGGGTAAGTGCCTTATTTATGAGTGGTTGTACATCAGTTCCAGAAGCTTTACAGGTATCTGAAGAGACAGTGCTGACAAATTTTTCTGTTGTTCGTGATAATACAAATAGTGAACAGGGCAAGCTCGCTCGCTGGGGCGGTGTCATTGCTAAAGTGACTAATAATGCTAACAACAGTATGCTGGAAGTTGTTTACTTTCCACTAAAATCATCAGGTAGACCTAAGCAAAGTGATCAAACACAGGGACGTTTTCGTGTTTACTTTAAAGGGTTACTTGATCCTATGATTTATAAAGAGGGTCGAAGTATAACGGCTTTAGGCAGTGTTGCAGTCTCAGAGGAAGGAAAAATTGGCGAACACGAATATAAGTATCCTGTGCTGAAATCGTCGTATATACATTTATGGAAAGACATTCAGAAAGTTGATGTAAGTATGACGCATAACCCTTTTTGGTACACCCCTTCGTTCTGGCATTATCAGCGTCCATCGTACTATCCTAGAAGCGTAATTGTGCGTAAAGTTTCAGCTCCAGTTAAAAAATAAACAGTTACCTTTTTTATGATAAATAAAGTTGAAGAAATTAGTTTTAATTTAGGTGAACTTACCCTGGCTGGTTTGGCTTTTGGCGATAAAAATGATGAGTTGTTGCTTTGCCTGCATGGCTGGTTAGATAACGCCGCTAGCTTTTTACCATTAATGCCTTACTTAAAAGGTAAACGTGTTATCGCATTAGATTGGCCAGGACATGGATTGTCGTCTCATAGAAGTGCAGATGCTCATTATCACTTTATAGATTATGTTTATGATTTGTTACTGCTGTGGGAGACAAATCAATGGAAAAAAATTGATATTGTTGCTCATTCAATGGGCGGTATGATCTCTTCTGCATTTTCAGCGGCTTTTCCTGAAAAAGTTAAATCATTAACCTTACTTGATTCTATTGGCTTTATGAGTAGTGATGCACAAGAAAGCACTGAGCATTTGCGTAAAGGGATGCTCAGTCGTTTAAAGAATAATACAGACATAACATCCATATCTAAAAAGAAGAAAGTTCATCCAAGTCTTAAATCTGCTGTTAATGCTAGGGTTCAAGTGTCTGATTTAAGTTTTGAACAGGCAAAGTTGCTTGTTGAACGAGGTATCATTGAAGAAAAGAACGGTTTTATTTGGCGCTCTGATAGTCGTTTAAGAAACAGTTCTGCGTATCGTCTAACTTTAGGACAAGCGAAACAATTTATTCAAGATATTTCCATTCCTGTACAATTAATTTATGGTGATAAAGGTTTGTCTTTTGTACAAAGTGGTTTGAAAGAATTTGCGCCTTTGTTTAGTCAATTTACCAGTCATAAACTAATGGGGGGACATCATTTTCATATGGAAAACCCTGAGGCGACCAGTAGACAAATTTTAGAGTTTATTAGCTGATTTTTTCTAATATTAGCTATTTATTAAAGAGAAAGCTGTAAACCCTTACAAAAATTATAGACATCAGACCAGTAATCACGTAAAAAGAAAATTCAAACATCCGTTTTAATAATTCAAATAATTAATATAGAATAAAATGACGAATTCGATTAAAAAATAAAACTAAAAATATTAATCGAATAAAACCAATAATCGTCTAAAGTTAAGCTATTAATAGAGGAGTCGTAAAGTGCAACAAACGCAAAAAATTTGGCTTGAAAAAAGTTACCCACCTGGTGTCCCATTTGAGATTGACGCAGATAAATACTCCTCGTTATCTGATATGTTCAATAAATACGTTGACCTTTATGCTGAACGTACTGCCTTTATTAATATGGGTGCAGAGATAAATTACCGAGATTTAGAAATTCAATCAAAAGCTTTTGCTGCTTATCTGCAACATGACTTAGGGCTAGTTAAAGGCGATAAGTTCGCTATTATGGTGCCAAACTGTTTGCAGTATCCAATCGCATTATTTGGTGCTTTGCTTGCTGGCTTAACGGTTGTCAATGTTAACCCGCTATACACTGCTCGTGAACTTGAACATCAATTGAAAGATTCTGGTACTAAAGCGATGTTGATCATTGAAAACTTCGCAAGTACCTTAGAAAAGGTGATTGATAATACCTCTGTTGAACATGTCATTCTTACGTCATTAGGCGATCGACTAGGTATGGTAAAAGGCGCAGTTGTTAATTGTGTTGTTAAATACGTTAAAAAAATGGTCCCCGCTTTTAAGCTTGCTAATCCTATTCGATTTAACAAAGTTATTTCACAAGGCCTGCTAAAAACGTATAAGCCTGTTGATCTTTGCGGTGAAGATCTCGCCTTTTTGCAATATACCGGTGGTACAACCGGCGTTTCAAAAGGGGCTATGCTGACCCATCGAAATATGATTGCCAATTTATTACAAGCGAAAGCCGCAATAAAACCATTAATGGAAGATGGTAAAGAACTCGTTGTAACCGCTTTACCGCTTTATCATATCTTTGCATTAACGGCCAACTGTCTAACTTTTTTGACGTTAGGTGGTACCAACTTGCTGATCACTAATCCTCGAGACATGCCAGGTTTTGTAAAAGAACTCGCTAAATATCGCTTTACAGCAATAACAGGTGTTAATACTTTATTTAATGGTTTGTTGAATACACCAGGATTTAATGAACTTGATTTTAGTGCTTTAAAAATGTCACTAGGTGGTGGCATGGCCGTGCAACGCTCTGTAGGTGAAGAGTGGGAGCGTGTTACGGGTACGCGTTTATTAGAAGGGTATGGTTTAACAGAATGTGCACCTTTAGTGACATTATGTCCTTATAACCAAAAAAGTTATAGTGGTAACATTGGTCTGCCTGCTTCATCAACAGATATACGTATCATCAAAGATGACGGTAGTGACGCAGAAATAGGTGAACCAGGTGAAATGTGGGTTAAAGGCCCGCAAGTTATGAAAGGCTATTATCAACGTGAACAAGAAACAGCTGAGATCCTTAAAGAAGGCTGGTTAGCGACAGGTGATGTAGCGTTTATGGACGATAAAGGTTTCTTTAAAATCGTTGACCGTAAAAAGGATATGATTATTGTTTCAGGCTTTAACGTTTATCCAAATGAAATTGAAGAAGTGGTGATGATGCATGAAGGTGTATTAGAAGTTGCTGCTATCGGTATTGAACATGAAGCAACAGGTGAAGCAGTAAAAATATTTGTTGTTCTTAAAGACAAAACGCTTACAGATAAAGATCTTATTAAACATTGCAGAGAAAACTTAACCAGTTATAAAGTACCTAAGCATGTTGAGTTTCGAGATGAATTGCCAAAAACAAATGTCGGTAAAATTTTAAGACGAGAGCTAAGATAACGCGTTAATACACTTATAAAAATGTATGCATAAAAAAGGCTGCAAGTGTTCAACACTTGCAGCCTTTTTTAGTTTTACTTTTGTGCGTTAACACGTTGTCCGTTAACCGACAAACTATCAGTCGTCATTAAATAAACATAAGCGGGCATAATATCTTTTGGTTTTGCTGAATCATGCTCACTTTCTCCTGGGTAAGCAATACCACGCATTGGTGTGCGCGTTGCACCAGGATTAATAACATTAACCCGTAATGTGCTTGTTTCGTATTCATCTGCAATGACTTGCATGAGACCTTCAGTGGCAAACTTAGACACACTATAAGCGCCCCAATAAGCTTTACCTTTGTTACCGACACCTGAAGTGGTAAACACTAATGAGGCATTGTCACTGAGTAATAATGCAGGGATTAACGCTTGCGCCATTAAATGTTGAGCCGTTACATTGACTTGCATAACGTCTTGCCAAATTTGTTCGTGCACCTGAGTGTAAGGGGTAAGTTCACCAAGTATTGAAGCATTAAGTAATGCCCCATCAAGTTGTCCAAACTGATCCACAATTGTTGAGGTCATATCAATATAGTTTTGTTTCGACGCACCTTTTAAATCGAGTGGAATAATGGCCGGTTCAGCTGAACCTTGAGCAATTATCTCGTCGTAAACTGATTCTAACTTAGCTGTGGTTTTCCCTAATAAAATAACAGTAGCGCCTAATTCTGCATACGTTAATGCGGCTTGACGGCCAATACCATCTCCTGCGCCGGTGACTAATATTATTTTATTGGCTAAAGAGTTCGCTGTTATTTGATAATTAAACATAGTTTGAATACAAATTATTTGAAGGAAAATATGGGCGGTAATTCTACTACTTCGACCTATTGACTGACGAGTAATATTTGAATTTTTTATCTAAAATAATATTTAAAGCTATAATAAAACAAAAAACCGCTAGCACTTAGGCAATTCTTGCGTTAAGTTTAACTGGTCGAACAAGTTAATTTTGTGATCGAAATATCATAAATTTACTCATAAATAAAAAATAAAGCATAAAAAGCTAAATAATATAAAGCTCGTCTGTGGGGAGATAAAATGAAAAAGCTCGTACTTAGTGTTGCTATTGCCAGTATTCTAGGATTAACAGCATGTGATGATGAATCAATTAAAGATGTTCAAAAAGAAGTGGTTGATAACGGCAGTGCCGTAACAGCAACCGCTCGTGTTAAATTTGACCCAAGTGCTGGCGCTGCCGGACTTTCTATTCCAAATGACTTGATTTTTTCTGGTACCAAAGACGGTACGTTAGAAATTCCTGTTGCAGATCCAACTGATGGTTCAGACCCTTTTGTAGCCATTAGTGCACTGGACGGTTGGTCTATTTCTCAGCCTTTTCCTTTAGCGATTGAATTCCCTACGGGTACCTCTTTAGATGCAGCTAGTGCTTCAGAACCTGCATCGGTAAGAGTTTTTGAAACAATTATGGGTGGTGATGCGAATGACAGTGACTGTACTGCTGTAACGCGTGGCCTTGCCTGTAAAGTTGTTGGTGAGCTTGTGTTCATGCAAGATTTTGTTACGCAAAAATCTGGCGATAATGTTTTATTTGTTCCGATCCAGCCGCTTAAAGCAGAAACGACCTATGTTATGGTAATGACGAACAATCTTCGTGATAACAATGGTAAAGCTATTGCGGGTTCAACTACCTATGAATTAGCACGTCAAGATATTAATACTTTACCACTAGGCAATGCATCGCAATTAGGTTTACAAGCTGCAATTAATAGTTATGAGGCTGCTGTAGTCGCAGCTGGGGTTAGTAGTGATACTATTGTTTATACCGCAGCAATGACAACACAATCAACGACGCGAGTATTAAGCACGGTTAAGTCTTTGATGGCCGCTGGTGTACCTCAACTGCTTGCTAATGCTCAACAAGGAATTCCTGCTATTGGTGTAGCCGATACAGGAATGTCAGTAGCTAACGTTTTAAATGGCTTAATTCCTGAAAGTTTAATCCCATTATATTCAGCTGCAAATTATATTCGTGGTTCAATTACACTTCCTTATTACTCTGGCGTACCTTCAGCTGAAAACCCATTAGCACCTGTTAATGACTGGTGGCGTGCTCGTTGTGATTCTGGTGCTACACTTGCAGGCTTAGCAGCAGCAAACCCAGCGGCGATCCCTGCTGATGCGTTAGATGCAAATGATGGTTTTTGTATGAATTTCGGTTTGCGAGATTTAAGCTCAAGCGCAAATCCAGCATTAGCCACTCTTGATACCGAACGTAATTTAACTAAGTTTAACCCTATTCCTGCAACAAGCGCGATGTTGCCCATTGATGTTCAAATGACCACGCCAGATTTAGCTTGGGCTAATCCAGTGCGTGCAAGCATGGGCTTACCGGCATTAGAAGTGCCTGAAAATGGTTGGCCAGTAGCGATTTTAGTTCATGGCATTACTTCAACCAAAGAACAAATGTTACCGATCACCGGTATATTATCGGCATTTGGTATCGCAACTATTGCGATTGATCAGCCATTACATGGTAGCCGTGGTTTTGATTTAAATGGTGACGGTATTGACGAGATCAATACTTCTACAGTGTCGACATTACACTATGTTAACTTAGGTAGTATGTTAACTATGCGTGATAATACTCGTCAAAGTACGGCTGATTTATTAGGTTTACGTTTAGGCATGAACTTCTTAGGCGGTGCTGACAGCGATGGTAATCCAATTAAAATCGATAGTTCTAAAGTACACCTTTTAGGTCATTCATTAGGTGGTATATATGGAATGAATACGGTGGGTTTAGCAAACACTGAGTTAAATCCACAAATCGATGGCTTATTTAAAATTGCCAGTACCTCTTTAGCGATGCCTGGTTTAATGTTAGCTAACTTTGGTTTAGATTCGCCAGCATTTGAAGGCTTAGCTAAGTCTAATTTAACCTTACAGTTGTCGCCTGGTTTTGCTGCAGCAGTTGCAGCAAGATTACCTGCTGATTATACTCAAACCGAACTAAGTGCTTTCTATTTTGCTTTCTATGATGCTTTAGAACCTGAAGATAAAGCAACCTTAGACGCAGGCTTTGCACAGTTTACGTTTGCAGCGCAAACCGTAACAGACTCAGGTGACCCTATTGCATATGTTCAAGCATTAGCGGCAACACAAACACCTACTCACTTTATTGAAGTTGTTGGTGATGGTGCTGATAACCTTTCAGACCAAACCGTGACGAATAGAGCACCGTTTACCCCTATGGGCGGCACTGAACCTGCAATCGCTTTATTGGGCTTACAAAGTGTTAGTGAAACAACTGAAGGTTCTGGTGTGGTGAGATTTGTTCATGGACATCACAGTTCAATACTTGATCCCCGTGCCAACGCAGCTTCACCTAGTGTAGAGCTAAGTGCTCGCGCTACACAAGAGATGCAATCGCAAGTAGCCGTATTCTTTGCGACGATGGGACAATTAATTCAAGTAACTGATACAGCCGTTGTTAAATAACTTTAGCAATAATTAAAAAAACCCTCTTAGGAGGGTTTTTTATTGCCTTTTTTATAGCTTTTTAGTTTCTTAACTTTATTTATGCAGAACATGCCCCATATACCTTATAGATAAATTAATAAGTTAACTTGAAATCTCATAAGTTATTGAATGGAACTGAAGTTAATATTAGGAGAAAATATTGGAATTTTTATACGAATATGGCTTGTTTTTAGCTAAGGTAGTGACCTTTGTTATTGCTGTTGTAGTAATTGTTGCACTCATTGCATCGTCAGCGATGAAGCAGGGTGGGAAAAAAGGTGAATTAGAGCTTACCGACTTATCCGAAGAATTTAGTGATGTAGAAGAAGATATTATTCACTATTTATTATCAAAAGATGAGCTTAAAGAAAAAGAGAAGAAAGATAAGAAAGCAGCAAAAGAAAAAGCTAAGGCTGATAAAAAGTTAGCTAAAACTCAAGGTGATAATGAAGATCTTAGCCCTAAAGCTGAACCTCGAATTTTTGTGCTTGATTTTGACGGCAGCATTGACGCACGAGAAGTCAGTGGGTTACGCGAAGAAATATCAGCAATACTAACCGTAGCAACACCTGAAGATGAAGTGTTTCTTCGTTTAGAAAGTGGCGGCGGCATGGTGCATGGCTACGGCTTAGCGGCTTCACAACTCGATAGACTTCGCCAGCACCAGATTCCATTAACGGCTTCGGTTGATAAAGTCGCGGCAAGTGGTGGCTATATGATGGCCTGTGTTGCTAACAAAATAATTTCTGCACCATTTGCTATCCTTGGTTCAATAGGTGTTATTGCGCAGGTGCCTAATTTTCATAAGTTACTCAAGAAAAACGATATTGATTACGAGCAGTTTACTGCAGGTGAATTTAAACGCACTGTTACCATGTTTGGTGAGAACACCGATAAAGGTCGTGAAAAATTCTCTGAAGAGTTAGAAGAGACTCATGTGTTATTCAAAGATTTTGTTCGTGAACACCGCCCAAGCTTAGATATTGATAAGGTAGCAACAGGTGAGCATTGGTTTGGTAGCACGGCGAAAGAGCTTGGTTTGGTTGATGAGATACAAACCAGTGATGACTTTTTACAGTCACGCAGTAAATCACATCAAATAATTGCTTTGAAATATGTAATTAAAAAGACCTTAGCTGAAAAGTTTTCAAAAGCAGCTTCAATGTCTGTTGATACTATTTTTAGTAAACTTTGGCAAAATAATCGTATATTCCCAAGTTAATTCGTATGTAGTGATTAAGATCTAAAAAAGGATGCTTGTGGCATCCTTTTTTGTTTTTCGTTTTACACTATTATAAATTGATGCATTTAAAATACATTACTTTACGAGAAGTTCTAGAGAAACTACTGTTAAAGCTTAAGTGATAGAGTAAAATTTTAAGCGATACTAAACGCTTATTCAGCAACCGACAGTGACTTTGTAAAGCTTTGCTTATCTGCTTGCTCTAAGTCGTTAATCTGTTCTATCTGAGCGTTAATAACAGTTTTAGCTAAGGTTATTTTGCTACTTTCAAATTTCATTGAATCAGCTAAGCTTTTTTGAGCGGCTTCGATGATTGAAAAGTGTGTTACGGTTTCTACTTCTACTAATTCGATAGCCTGAACTTGTGCTACCATCATGGTTGTTACTAATGTTAATGCTGCGATTTTATTTAAAACTTTCATAGGGTCACCTTTAATTTAAACGTTATATCCATATAGATGTTCTGGGACCTTTTCTTACTTAATTCTTGAATATGGGTTGGGAATCACATCCAATAGTTAGCCCAATGTTTTTGGGATAAAGATGAAGTCCTTCATCTATGAAGCGAATTCTACGTTAACACTGGCAACTTTTAAAATGACAATTTATAATGTTTCTCATTAGAAAAACTAATGAAAGATAGTTATTTATTATTGTTGGTTATTTATGCATTCTTTTTGAGTGTAATTATAAAATAAATTATAAAAAAAGGTGAAACTTGTCTAATAGACTCCCTCCACTAAACGCTCTTAGGGCATTTGAAGCCTCAGCAAGACAATTGAGTTTTACGCGTGCGGCTGAAGAATTATTCGTCACTCAAGCCGCTATTAGCCATCAAATAAAATCGCTAGAAGAGTTTTTAGGCATAAAGTTATTTATGCGTAAAAATCGTGCTTTGCTGTTATCTGAAGAAGGTCAGGCGTATTATCTCGATATTAAAGATGTTTTTAATGCAATAAATGATGCGACCGAACGTTTGTTAGCACGTGGTGAAAAAGGGGCAATAACGGTTAGTACCCAACCTAGCTTTGCTATTCAATGGCTTGTACCAAGGTTAAACGCTTTTTATGCTTTACATCCAGACATTGATGTTCGGATTAAAGCGGTTGATCAACCAGAAAACTCGCTTACTGAAGATGTTGATGTCGCTATTTATTATGGACGCGGCCATTGGGTAGACATACACGCAGAGCAATTACAAAAAGAATATCTTGTTCCTGTGTGTTCACCTCTACTTTTACAAGGTAAAAAACCACTCAGTAAAGTTGAAGATCTCGTTAACCATACTTTATTGCATGATACTTCTCGTCGAGACTGGAAGCGATGGTTCAAACAAGTAGGTGTTAAAGCCACGAATGTTAATCATGGGCCTATTTTTAGCCATTCCGCTATGGTTGTACAAGCGGCATTACATGGACAAGGTGTTGCGTTAGCCCATAGTTTCCTTGCCAAACCAGATATTGCTGCTGGAAGGCTTATCTGTCCCTTTGATGAGGTACTAGAAAGTAAAAATGCTTATTATGTTGTCTGTCGTGGGCGGCAAGTAGATATCGGCAAAATCGCCGCTTTTCGCGAATGGGTTCTTGATACCGTCGCTCAAGACTTAGAAGAATTAAATGACCAATATGACTAGTACAGTAGAACATCCCATTTCAACGATTAATAATACGGTATCAACCGCCAAAGCTTTTATTATTTTTGCTCATGGCGCGGGCGCTGATAAAAGTCATGAATTTATGGAGCAAGTCAGTCGTGCTTTAAACAAGAAAAATATAAATGTATTACGATTTAATTTTTCTTATATGGATGTTCGTTTAGCGGAAGGTAACCGTAGACCTCCCGATAGAATGCCAAAGTTATTACACTGTTTTGAAAAGGTTATTAACGAATTAGATACCCATTTGCCTATTTTTCTTGCGGGTAAATCAATGGGAGGCAGGGTTGCCGCTACATTGGCAAGCGATAAAACATTAAAGGCTTTGGGAGTGATGTGTTTAGGTTATCCATTTCATCCTCAGAAACAGCCTGAAAAATTAAGGTTAGCGCCTTTGCAAGAAACACAAAAACCTATTTTAATTTTGCAGGGATCACGTGATGCTTTAGGTAATAAAGAAGAAATATTGGGATATGAATATTCATCGCATTGCCGTTGTGTATTTTTTGAAGATGGCGATCATAATTTAAAGCCACGGATAAAATCAGGCTTTACTCATATTCAGCATATAGAAAAAGCGGTTAACGAAATGGTGAACTTTATTGATGAGTCTCTAGAAGCCAATCAGGTATCGCTCGCATGAAAAATAGCAATAATAACTTTTATGCGAATTACTTAAAGGTCATCATGATATTTATTGGTATCAGTGGCTGTTTTTCTGTATTATTCGGCGCTTGGTTTGCCCATGCTGGGGTGAACATGCCAAATGAAGTACAATCACGCCTTGCTCACGCATTGCAATATCAATTTTTTCATACTTTAGCACTGTTTTCTGTGGCAATTTTTTTGCAACTGCTAACACGTAAGCATTATGCTGCTAAAGTTATTAATCTTTTATATTTATCAGCGAGTTTTTTTATTGTTGGGATTTTACTTTTTAGTGGTGTTTTGTATATAAAAACATTTTTTGATTTTACCACGATCGGAAAAGTTGTTCCTTTTGGTGGTATATCATTTGCGCTGGGTTGGTTGTGTATCAGCTGGGCGGGAATTAATAGAACTGTGCACAATTCAAGCACAGATTAAGATCGTTTGTAGGTAACATAGTTATGACCTCTATTATATTATATTGTCGCCCAGGCTTTGAAAAAGAGTGTGGTGCAGAAATTCAAGAAAAAGCCTCATGGAATGAAATATTTGGCTATTTACAGCTGACTAAAAATGAAGGTTTAGTATATTTTCATTTAAATAACCCCGAAGACGGTGAGGTTTTAATGAAAAACATCCCATTGCGACGCTTGATCTTTGCTCGCGATTGGTTTGTTACGGTAACTGATAAAATTGATCTACCTGATTATAATCGTGTTGAAGCTATTACTGAAGTATTAGGTAATGAATGGCAATATGCCGATTTACGTATGGAAATGCTTGATACAAACGAAGGTAAAGAACTTTCAAAGTTCTGTCGTAAGTTGTCTGTGCCATTACGCCAATCATTACGTAAGCATAAAATTCTTACGGAAAAAGGGAATAACGACGGCGCGATTTTACATGGCTTGTTTTTAAGTGGTAAAGAAGCCATATTTGGCTTTTCACTTGCAGATAATAGCTCTGTTTATACGATGGGTATTCCAAGATTGAAGTTTCCCAGCGCTTCGCCAAGTCGTTCAACACTAAAATTAGATGAAGCTTTTTTACACTTTGTTCCTCGTGACGAATGGGATGAACGTTTGACATCAGGGCTTAATGCGGTTGATTTAGGCGCTGCTCCTGGCGGCTGGACCTATCAATTAGTACGCCGAGGCATGATGGTTACCGCTATTGATAATGGCGCTATGGCTGAGTCATTAATGGATACAGGGCAAGTTAAACACCGCATGATGGATGGCTTTAAATACATACCGATGAAAAGAAATGTTCATTGGTTAGTTTGTGACATGATTGAAAAACCACAACGTGTCGCTAAGCTAATGGCTGAGTGGCTATTAAATGGTTATTGTAAAGAAGCTATATTTAATTTGAAGCTGCCGATGAAAGGCCGTTATCAGGAAGTCACTAATGACTTACAAATAATTAAAGATGCTTTTAGTGAACATCAAGTAAAGTATGAACTTTATGCTAAGCACCTTTATTATGACCGTGAAGAAATAACAGTACATGCAAGGTTATTATCTCCTCCTCCATTGAAAGCAGAGTAAGATTAATGACAGAAACTAAGTGATTTTATCTGTGTTTTAAACAGATCACTTAACGAATGTAGTGAGGGGCATTTTTGCTTAACAATAAAAAAACCGACATCATGTCGGTTTTTTATTATTTTTAGAAAACGACTCAGCGCCAACTCTAAATAGGTAGTGAAGCCTTATAGGCGTTCTAGTACCGCTTCAGTAAAGTCAGTTGTACCATGTGTACCGCCTAAATCACGAGTAGTTCTATCACCACTGGCAATAACATCCGTAATAGCATCACGAATATTACGTGCTTTATCACCCATATCTAAATATTCTAACATTTGAATAGCTGCTAGGATCACTGATGTAGGGTTCGCTAAATTTTTGCCAGCAATATCTGGAGCACTGCCGTGAACGGCTTCGAAAATTGCACAGTCAACGCCAATATTAGCGCCAGGTGCCATACCTAAACCACCAACTAAACCTGCACATAAGTCAGATAGAATATCGCCAAATAAATTGGTAGTAACGATTACGTCGAACTGTTCAGGATTCATCACTAATTGCATACAACAATTGTCAACGATCATTTCTGTTGATTCGATTTGAGGGTAGCGTGTGGCAACTTCTCGCGCTACTTTTAAAAACAAGCCTGAAGTTGATTTTAAAATATTTGCTTTATGAACAGCGGTTACTTTTTTACGGCCTTCTTTTATTGCTGTTTCGTAGGCAAATGTAAGAATACGTTCTGCACCTTCTCGCGTGATTAAGCTTTTAGCTTCTGCAACTTCACCATCTTCAGAGAGAATTTGCCCTAAGCCTGAATACATACCTTCAGTATTTTCACGTACGGTAATTATATTGATATCTTCGTAGCGGGCTTTGGTACCTTTAAACGAAATAACCGGGCGAACATTGGCGTAAAGTTGAAAGTGTTTACGTAAAGTTACATTAATAGAGGTAAAGCCTTCACCAACGGGTGTTGTAAGGGGACCTTTAAGTGCAATTCTATTTTTTTGGATGAGCGCTAGTGTACTTTCAGGAATTAAGTCACCATGGTTTTGGAGAGCGGTAAGACCAGCATCTGCATATTCATACTCAAAACCACATCCGGCTTTGTCTAGAATTTTAATCGTAGCATCGATAATATCGGGACCAATGCCATCGCCAGGAATTACTGTTATGGTTTGTGTAGCCATTTTTTTGCCTTTCAAAAGAGTTTATCAAGTTAGGAAACGGGTGCTGTTATAGCACGCTGTGCGAGTGTAATCTATGATAAAACCTTTCATGCCATATACATTATAAGGTTTTATCTTAGTGGATTTTATAGCAGCTAGTATAGATGATCGTTTAATAAAACGTTATTAGACTTTTGTTTTATTAAGCCGGCTTTAAATTAGCCAATTATAGCTGCTGAAATTGTTCATAAGCAGTGTTGCCAATGGCAATAAGTGAGCCATTTTTAAATAACAGTGCTGTGCATTCATCTTGAGTGGTAAACCCGTCAGATTTTACGTGTTGAGTACGATAGAAGGTTACTTGAAAACTATCTTCATCAATTTTTTTCGCTTCGGTAATATCTGGGCTGCCTAATTCTTCTATTGCTTGTTCAAAATTAAACTTTTCTAATGTTAATTTACCAATATACTGCTTGTTATATGATTCACGATCACCCCATTCCATATCAGAAGGACTGTCATCATAAAAGTTTACCACTAGTGCAACAAAAACACCGTAAATGGCTAATGCTATTAATATACGAGAGACAACTTTCTTATTCATTTATTACAAATTCCATTAAATTATTTCTCAACAGCCATCGATAAAGCTTAAAGTAGCTCATTATTGTAGTCAATTTATATAAAGTTTAACACTGATTTTATGCTGATATAACCCTAAGATGAAAGTCGAATATCTTTTAAGTTAAAACCCAGAGGTATGTCTTTTTTTAGGGTGAAGAGGTCTCGGCTCAATGCTATTTGTTCTTTGTGTTCAACGAGCTTATTAGCCAATGTTGCTTTGAGATCTGTTGCTTCAAGTATGCACTTCAATGAGCCATACTTGTTCAAAAGCTGTGCTGCTGTTACTTGTCCTATACCGGTAACCCCCGGTATTTTATTAGTATTGTCACCGGTTAATGTCCATAAATCCATTAATTGCTGTGGTTTAACGTTGAATTTACTTAGCACAAAGTTAGTATCAAGGTGACGACGATTAAAGTGGTCGTAAACACCAATATGCGGGCTAAGTAACGAGAGGAACCCTTTATCGGTCGAAACAATCGTCACGTTTTGATCTTTTAATGCCATCTTTACCGCTAAAGTCGCAATAATATCGTCAGCTTCATCTTCTTCAGGAATTAATGAGTCGACTTGTTGTTTCATTAATTCATCTTGAATATTAGACAGGCTTGTTGCTAAATGCTCAGCCATCTTTTTTCTGCCTTTTTTATAATCAGGGAATAACTCATAACGCCAACAAGGTTTTTCACTGTCAAATACGGCTAAGGCATGACTCGGTTGGAGGTGGTCAAGTATTTTACTTAAAGCTTGTCCGCAAGCTTTTTGAGTATTAAACAGGACTTGTTTTTTAGTATTTTCAGCAAGCTCGTTATTAAAAAGAAAAGGACGCTCCTGAACAGCGTATATTCTTCTGATTAAATTCAACGCATCAATTAATACAAGATGTGCGGACATTCATTTACCCTTAAATTACTTTATAACACGGTACATATTTACTACCTGGTAACTTCATTCGTTGTTGTTCAACAAATGAGGTAAGTAAATTATCCATCAGTTTCATTATTTTTTTATCACCCGATATTTCAAAAGGACCATTATCTCTGATCGCCTTAATACCGTGTGATTTTACATTACCCGCTACTATAGCAGAAAAAATACGCCGTAAGTTTGCCGCTAACGTAGCTTTGTCTAAATCGTAGTTAATAGGGAGGTTAGCAATGTTTTTATGTGTGGGTTCAAAGGGCTGTTGAAAATCAGGTTCGATGACAAGTGACCAGTTAAAATGGTAAGCATCACCGGTTTTTTTGCGGTACGTTATTACTTCATTTAATTTATGGCGCATAGCCTTCGCAACAGCAATAGAATCGTCAACAATAATTTCATAAAGGCTTTGCGCCTTTTCACCTAAAGTTGCCGCAATAAAGCGATCTATTTGTATAAAATATTCAGCACTCTCTTTGGGGCCCGTTAAAATAATAGGTAGTTTTTGAGCCTGATTTTTGCTATTTAACATAATACCTAAAATATAAAGCAATTCTTCAGCTGTTCCTGCACCACCTGGGAAAATAACAATACCATGTGACATTCTAACAAAAGCCTCTAAACGTTTTTCAATATCAGGCATTATGACGAGTTCATTCACAATAGGGTTTGGAGGCTCTGCAGCGATAATACTGGGTTCTGTTAAGCCAATATAACGACCATTTTTGTTTCGTTGTTTCGCATGGGCAATGGTCGCTCCTTTCATCGGTCCTTTCATTGCGCCGGGGCCACAACCGGTACAAATATTGAAACCGCGCAACCCTAATTGATAACCAACCTCTTTCGTATATTTATATTCATTATCATTAATTGAATGCCCCCCCCAACAAGTAACAAGATTAGGATCACTTTCAGGAATAATGACATTAGCATTACGAAGAATATCAAACGTTAGATCGGTAATTTGTTGGGTATGATGAGCATCGGCTTGATATCTCTTATGTGTAAAAAGAATATCACGTAAAACGGCAGACAAAAGCTCTTGAATACCCTTTATAATTTTGCCATCAACAAAAGCATCATTGGGTGGATTGGTTAAAGCGAGTTTAACACCACGTTCACGACGTAATACTTGAATTTGGAAATCTTGAAACTTTTGATATATCTCTTCTGCATCGTCAGTATGGCTTCCGGCATTTAATACTGCGAGTGAACAGTTTCGATAGACCTGATATGTTTTACTGTTTGCCGATTGTTGAAGTTGCTCTATTTCTGACTGAGACAACAGGTTCATGTTGCCAACAGGATTTATTTGCGTATGCATAATTGAGTTCCTTTACAAAAATTTAAAGCTTATAGCTTGAAATGAGCTAAGATCATTAGCTGTTCAGGATAAGAGTGTAGAAAAAGTAAAACTTTAGACGTTGGCTATATATAAACTACGGTGTTTTTTCCTTTCTCTTTTGCTTGATAAAGTGCACCATCGGCACGCTCAAAAGCCATGTGCACATTGTCATCTTGTCGAATATGGCTAGCGCCCATAGACATAGTGATTGAGACTTTAGTATTTTTAAATTTAAAGGGTAATTTCGCTACCTGTAAGCGCAATATGTTGAGCCTATCTATTAATTTTTCTTGATTGAACCCCGAAAAGATTAACACAAATTCTTCTCCGCCGTAGCGGGCAATAAAGGCTTCATTACCAATATGCTTCTTAAGCGTACTTGAAATGACTTGTAGTGTTTTATCACCGGCTGTGTGGCCATAGGTGTCATTAATGCGCTTAAAGTTATCCAGATCCATAACAACAATAGCTAATTCGAATTTTTTATTATGATAACGTACAATTTCTTTGGCGAAGTATTCATCAAAGGCAGCGCGGTTATTTAGCTGGGTTAACGCGTCTTGTAAACTTCTTGCTTGCTGTTCTTGAATACGTTTTTCAAAACGTTGGCTTTGCTTTTCTAATAACTCAACTTTTTCAGTCATTGATGATAATTGGCTGTGTAAAGATTCTTGTTGTTCACGTTCGAAGGTTGTTTTCTTCTCTAATGTGCCAGCAATGACGCGTAACTTTGCATTAATATCAACTTTGATGTCGGCTAGCGACGTTGCTTTGTCTAGACCATTCGCCATGTCTACTATTTGCTTTTGCAGCTGCTCATTTAATGAACTATGTTGTGATTGAGTTGCTTTACAACTGGTTACTGCCGTCTTTACTGCCGACTGAACCGTTGTTAACGTCTCACTTAATGTTGAAAGAAATATTTTTGCAGTATTTCTTTCATCGTTTAAATCTTCAATGATCACATCAAATACGGTTAATAAATTATGTAATAATTTATTGTTAGATATGTCTTTATTGAGCTGAGATTTAATAATAGCGATGTCTTTTGCATGATTGTCTGAAACGGCTAATCCGGTAATTATTTTTTCAAAGCGCTTTATGTATTTAAGATCTGCAGTATCGCTAAGAGCAACTGTTTTGAGCGTTGAATTTGACTGGTTTAATATTCCTTCAGTAGTGACTGTTGCCTTGTTTTTTGCTGATAAAGCCATATCGTAAAACTCTAACAGTTGACTTAGTAGTGGCACATATTGGACTACTGCATCTTTTGGATCCTTTGACTCTGTAATTAAGCTGCGCAACTTACGCCTTAAGTCGGCAGGTAATCCATTAATTTTCTGTAAAGCTAAACCAGCAATATGGAATCTTTCGTGTAATAGATTGAGATTAGTCGCATTCACTTGAGATTGTTGTTGTAGAAGAAGCGATGTCGATGCTATATGTGATTGAATTTCAGGAAGAGCGGCCGATTTTTTAAGTAAAAGTCGTAACTTTGACAACTTATTATCTAACGTAATATCCATGCCTTCGCAAACTAGAGAAAGCTTTTCTATAAACTTTATTAACAGTGAGGATTGTGACTTAAGGTCTGTCTCAATTTCGGCACGTGACGTAATAGCGAGTTCGAGTTTTTTCTTCAGTAAAATCATTTCTTTGCTGGCTGCTGAGTTATTGCTCATAAAAAACTGTCTTCCGTAAAGTGCTTTATTGGTTTAGTGAATTTAATAGATTAAATTTTAGTATAGCGACTAAATCGCATTAATTATAAAAAGAACACTAAATTATAAATAATATAAATTAATATTAAACCTTAGATAACAAAAAGTCAGTATCAATAATGACTTATAATTGATTTAACTCAAATAATTGCTATTGCCTGAGTGTTCTTCCGGTGGGTGCGTGTAATTTAGCCGTAGAACGAAATGGATTTATATCTAACCCCCCTCGTCTAGTATAACGAGCAAAGACAGTAAGCTCGGTAAGTTGGCAATACTTGGTTAAATCGCAATATATTCTTTCGACACATTGTTCATGAAATTCATTGTGTTGCCTAAATGATATTAAGTAAGCAAGAAGTGCTTTTTGTGAAATTTTTCGACCACTATATTGAATGTAGATACTTGCCCAGTCAGGTTGATTAGTAATTAAACAGTTAGATTTTAATAAGTGACTGACTAAACTTTCACTTTCTACTGTTTGTTCTTCAATATTAACATCAACCAATAAAGTAGGATCAAGTTGATAATTTTCAACATCTAGGTCTACATCATCTATACAGAGTGTCTTTTCAGAAAATATCTGATGATTAATATTAAGTGCAGGACAATTATCGACAGGAAACAGCTTTACGAAGGCAAGACTACCCGATGTATTTGACAGGTCTTTGACTAAGCGACTTTCAACGTCTTGCCAAGATGGAAATCGACTCTGATTAAAACTGTTCAAATAGAGTTTAAATGATTTAGATTCAACTATATTTGGGCTGGTGCAAGGAAAACGAAATTCAGCAACCGCTACAACTGGTTTGCCTGAGCTATTTAGCCATGAGATTTCATAACCATACCAAACATCTTCACCCATAAAGGGTAAGTTATCTGCTGAAATAGCTAAACTGTCTCTATTCAAACTTCGTGGTACCGCTTGTAAGAGTTCTGGGTTATATTCACTACAATAACTCGTAGTTTTTCCAAGTGTTAATTGGCTTAATACTTTTGCGTTTTTATAATTTGTCATAAAAGGGCTAGTTCAGTCTATGGCTATTTTTCGTTACATTTTAAAGGATCTTTTTAGCAGATGAAATCATCACCTTGCGAGTTAATGCAATCTTTATCATTATTTTCACAAAAATATTTATCACAATACCAAGAGCGTTACCAGCATTTACCACTTATTGAAAAAGATGAACAATGGCCTTCTCCTTGTTTATCAGATGATTATGATGAAAATCATCAGTACTGGCAGCCATTTGATATAATTGAACCGATAAATTTTGATAATGTTGAACAAGCATTAGAAGTTACTATCCATACCGATTTTAAAACTTATTTCACCACGTTATATAGCGATACTTTAGATGCTAGTTGTGATGATGGTGCATTGTCTTTACTTTTTGCTTGGAGTAAAGAGGATTTTCAACGCTTACAAGAGAATGTGATAGGGCATATTTTAATGAAGCAAAAACTAAAACAACCGCTAACGTTGTTTTTTGCACTGACTGATGATGAAAATATGATCCTAAGTGTTAACAATGACAACGGAGAGATTTGGGTTGAGAAAGTAGGGTGCGAGGCGCATAAAAAAGTTGCCGACTCCCTTACGTGTTTTATTCGTATGTTAACCCCACGAATTCCTTAACCATTATTATTGCTGCTTTGTTAAGTTAATTACTAAGGCTTTTAATTGTGCTAATTCTGCTTCAATAGGCTGTAATGCTTTTGCTATAGCCTGTTCTATTTCTGGAGAAAGAGAAGTAGAGGTGGATTTTTTTCTTAAAGCCTCTTTAGATTCAATCTCTAATTCAACAAGCTGAGGATCATGTGTCCAATTTCTTAATGTTGTAATGATCGTAGGCAATGAAATTGGTTTTCTTAATTTCGTTTTAACTAATGCTACGGTTGGTTTTTTACCTTGGTTAGCCAGTTGATTTGCGATGATTGTTATTTCGTCAGTTGTCGTCATAAAATTACTTTTAATTGTTAAAGAGGCTATATTTTAGTGAATATCACAGGTGATTGTTAATTTACTTTTAGTGATTTTATATTAATCGTAACTATATCAATTACTTGAAAATATGGTTTGACCCTTGCTATTAGCTGAATAGCTTTATTAATAAATATTCAAAAAATACATAAGGGAAAACTCATGAGAAAATCTATTATAGCATTACTTATTGCTGCGCCTTTAACTTTATCCCTATCAGGATGCGTGATTGCTGTTGGTGGTGGTGATGAAGGGCATTCAATGTCAACATCCTTTGGCGATCGCGAATATGAAAATCGTAAACAAATCGCTAAAATTCAATTAAACTCTCGCTATGACGATGTTAAAAATCAACTCGGACTTGCCGACTTTAATGAAAAATATCAAATGGATGGGAAAGAAATAAAGGTTCTTTTTTATCGTACACATCGTGTTCACAAAGATGATTTAACCACTAAAGATGAGTGTACATATTTACATTTTATTGATGGTGTTTTATTAGAAACTGGCAACGGTGCAGATTATAGACGGAATATTTCAGGCTAATATTTGGGAATATTTCAAGTTAATATTTCAGGTTAATATTTGGGGATATTAGCCTGGCAATATCATTAATGGTGAACGAAAAAATTAATGTATACGAACAGTTAATCGTTATTAACAAATGGCATGTTTAATTTGGCTTTGCAATCAAGTTATTGTCATTACTTAGTGTATTGTCGACAATGATTTTCTGTCGCTAACCTTACTGTTTATCTGATTTTTTCAACAATAATCTGTTTACTTTTAGATGTTTGTCTCTATAAGGCTGGTTATAAAGTGTTCGAGTATTGTTTGACCTTATTCGTTTTTTACTGCTATGGTTATCAAATAAAAA
>NZ_JACGUZ010000076.1:0-26396 GCF_014076955.1 Colwellia sp. Bg11-12 | reverse complement strand
TCACCGCCAAATTAAGAAAAACCCGTTAATCGAAAGATTAGCGGGTTTTTTGCATTTAGAAGTGGAAACATTACGTTAAAGATAAAAAGGGTTTATAGCACTAAACCTTCGAGTAGAGTTCAAATATCTACCTCACCGCCAAATTAAGAAAAACCCGTTAATCGAAAGCTTAGCGGGTTTGTTGCTTTCTGGAACTGAGAACATTCACGTTAAAGATAAAAAGGGTTTATAGCACTAAACTTTCGAAGAGAGTTCAAATTCACTCTCACCGGCAAATTAAGAAAAACCCGTTAATCGAAAGATTAGCGGGTTTTTTGCTTTCTGGAACTGAGAACATTCACGTTAAAGATAAATAAGGGTTTATAGCATTAAACCTTCGAGTAGAGTTCAAACTCGCTTTATTTTATCAATAGCTATTTTAATAAGCGATGAAGACAAGAAATGGCTAATTATTATTTATTGTTATTATGAGTGGTATAGTTATTTTTTTTAGTTATTTAAACATCACTTCAAATTTTGCTTAAATTACTATACACAAATACAATTAAGTTAATATTGTTCAGCTATCTAAAACATTCTTTATTAAGGCAGTCAATTAATGTTAAACACACCGAGTATGGAAATTAATAGTCATCTGGCTAATCGATTACTATTAGTGTTTATAATATTTTCCACTCCGGCCTTAATTAGCTCTCTTCTTAGAATTTCTAATATTGGTTTCCAGCCAATAATGGGCATTCAAATTAGTCTGTACTTTATTTCAGCAGCTATATTTTTTTTTCGTAATCAAGTCTTCTTCAAATTAAAAGCTTATTTCATTACCAGTTGTTTTCTATTATTAGCAATTGGCGGCATGATTCAATTTGGCTTATTTGGTGCTGGGATATTACTGATGATTATGTACACTGCTTTATGCAGTCTACTTTTCAATCGTATTTCTGCATTAATTAGTATTGCTGTTGGATTTATCATTATTACGTCTATTGGCATTGCTTATATTACCGGCCATCTTACTTATATAGTCAATGCTGAGGAGTATCACACTTCTGCTAATGCATGGTTCCTTATGTTGGGGACCACTATTTTTGTCGCGACAAATTTATATATTGTGCTGACATTTATGTCTTCTCAGTATCAACAATCATTAACTGAGTTAGATAAACAAGTTAAATTAAGAACAAAGGCTTACGAAGCTGAAAAAATGAAAGCAGAAAAAGCTAGTGAAATAAAATCGCAGTTTCTAGCTAATATGTCTCATGAAATAAGAACTCCTATGAATGGTGTCTTGGGGGTGATGCAGTTATTGCGTTTAGAGCATCCCAACGAAAAACAAAACGCCCTAATCGACACCGCCATTTTTTCAGCCGAAAATTTATTAAGAATTTTGAATGATATTTTAGACTTTTCAAAAATTGAAGCAAATAAGTTAGATATTGAAAATATCGAATTTGAACTGCAGCCTATTCTAGATTCAATCTACTCAAACGTAGAGTTAGATATAGATATGAAAGGTATATCGCTCAACTTCATCAATAAAACCAATGAAAATGCGTTGTGGACAGGTGACCCTACTCGTTTTTATCAGGTATTACTTAATCTTGTAACCAATGCAGCTAAGTTTACTGATACTGGTGCCATTAATGTTTATATTACTCAAAAGAGCATCAATGGAGTGTCATACCTAACTTCAGAAGTAGTTGATACAGGTATAGGTATGAGCACAGAAGAAATCAACAATCTTTTCCAAAATTTTAGCCAAGCAGACGCATCGATCACTAGGAAGTTTGGTGGAACTGGGCTAGGTCTATCAATTGCAAAACGCTTAGCAACATTAATGGGAGGTAACTTAACGGTCACCAGTAAAAGAGGGGAAGGGTCAACATTCATTTTTACAATTAAATCTAAATTTATTATCTCACCTTTAGTGTCAGCTAAAAATCCAAAAATTACTGGTAACGACTTAGCACCAGACTGGTCAAATAAAAGAATACTAATTGCAGAAGATAATAGAATTAATCAAAAAATAATTTGTGCTATGTTAAAGCCGACTCATGCATTATTGCACTGTGTAAATAATGGTAGAGAAGCCGTAGACTTAGCCTTTGATTTTACTCCTGATATTGTATTAATGGATATTCAAATGCCAGAGATGGATGGCGTTACAGCAAGTATTGAACTCAGGGATAGGCAATTTAATAAGCCCATAATTGCATTTACCGCAAACGTAATGAAAGGTGATGTAGAACACTACTTAGCAAACGGAATGAATGATTTCATCCCTAAGCCTGTAGATATGAATCTATTATATCGAACCCTTTCAAAATTCTTACAAAGCGACCAAAGGAGTTAATCTAGATGAACTGCTCGCTGTGAAGTGGCATAGTTAATTTGGCCACTTCAATGCTTTGAGGATGCATGCAGGGATAAGTTATTGCTCGCCAATAGAATATTAGGCCCTGGTAGCGTGAAAAAAAATGTGTCCGTTTTATCGGGGGAAGATCAGTTATCGATACAAAGACTAATCCTAAATCAATTTTAGCTTGTTAGTGCTAATGTCTTCTTTATGGCAAATGTGATCATTAGAAGCCGGTTTCATATAGTGGTTGGGTGTCCCAAACATTATGCGTAGTTGCATAAATGAGAATACCGAGAATATTATCAGTCCTTGCGATATTAACCAGTAAACAAACTCAACTTTTTTATCGACTGTTTAATGTATACGTCTTAGTTTTTATAATCTCTATTCTAAAGGCAATTTTATTGAATAAAACCAGCGCCAACCTCGTCCCATTCGTTACGCCAAACATAGAAGAACCCGTTAATCGCAAGATTAGCGGGTTTTTGCTTTCTAGAATATACGCTTTAGGTTTGCTTTAAAAGACCATAATCAAATTCACTTTTATGTAAAACTTTAAATCATAATATATACGAATCTATCAGCAATATTTAGATTAACCATTTGAATTTAATGCGCAAAGATGAAGTTAGCTACTCGTTAATCCTAACCTCCGCTTCAAGCTAATTCATGCTAGCTAGGTCTGTCTAAAAACACTAACCTTCCCACATATTCGTCATGCCCAAAGTTATATTGATTCAAATCTATTGTTCACTTTGGCAACAGAGGGGAACTAAACTGTGATTAAAGATTGATTTCCCCTAATGGATATAAAACGGCCTGACCAGGTCATGTTCTATAAGTTAAATTTATAATAATCTTGCCATGGACTAAAGTAATTAAAGGGTCTAAAGTGATTAAAAAAAGTGATTACAAAAAGTGATTACAAAAAGTGATTAAAAAAAGCGAAGAAGAAAAGTGGGCTGCCGAACTGATTATCGCCAATAAGGAACTGATCTTTCAAAATGAAGAGAAAGAAAAGCGGGCTGCCGAACTGGTTATCGCTAATAAAGAACTGATTTTTCAAAACGAAGAGAAAGGAAAGCGGGCCGCCGAACTGGTTATCGCCAATAAAGAACTGATCTTTCAAAATGAAGAGAAAGGAAAGCGGGCCGCCGAACTGGTTATCGCCAATAAAGAACTGATCTTTCAAAATGAAGAGAAAGAAAATCGGGCCGCCGAACTGGTTATCGCCAATAAAGAACTGATGATTGCCGCCACAGTATTTGAATCCCAAGAAGGTATGTTAATCACTGATGCTAGCAACCGTATTATTCGCGTGAACAGTGCTTTTGCATCTATCACTGGTTATAGCAATGAAGACGTTATCGGCCAAAAGCCAAGCGTTCTTAGTTCAGAAAAACAAAGTGAAGGTTTTTTAATTACTATGTGGGATAGCATCAACAATACCGGTGCGTGGCAGGGTGAAATATACAATACTCGCAAGAATGGTGAAATTTATCCAGAATATATCACCATTACGGCAGTAAAAGATGCTCAGGGCATTGTTACTAACTATGTGGAAACATTGACCGACATCACTCTGATTAAAACCTCTGCTGATAAAATCATAAGCCTAGCTTATTATGATGTGTTGACGCACTTACCTAACCGCAGTCTGCTTCTTGATAGGCTTGAACAAGCATTAACCGCTAGTGCGAACAGTGGACAACGTGGCGCAGTATTGTGTATCGATTTAGACCACTTCAAAAATCTGAATGATACGCTAGGACATGATATGGGTGATTTGTTACTGCAACAGGTGGCAGAACGACTAATTGCCTGTATATATGAAAAAGATACTATTGCTCGCATAGGCGGTGACGAGTTTGTCATAATACTCGAAGGCCTAAGCGATAGTGCAATCGAAGCCACCGCTGAAACTAACAATATTATTGAAAAAATAGCCTTTACACTGAACAAACCCTATCAACTTAATACTCATTTCTACCAGAGCACCTCCAGTATAGGAGCTACATTGTTTATGGGGCATGAACTTAAGTCAAAGGAACTACTAAAACAAGCAGATATTGCCATGTATCAATCGAAGAGCAAAGGCCGCAATGCCATCACCTTCTTTAACTCAGTCATGCAAGATAAAATTACTGCTCGTGTTGATATTGAAAATGAGCTACGCGTAGCTATTGAACAACAACAATTCCAATTACATTATCAAATACAAGTTGATCAGATGGGTCGTCCCTTTGGAGCTGAAGCCTTAATTCGTTGGCCGCATCCTGAACGTGGCTTAATTTCTCCTTTGCGCTTTATTCCGGTAGCAGAAGATACAGGACTCATTATCACTATTGGGCAATGGGTACTAGAAACTGCCTGTGCACAATTGAAGCGATGGGAGAAAGATGAGTTGACACGTTACCTCACCTTATCCGTGAATGTAAGCGCTAAACAATTTTTTCAACCAGACTTTGTGGCGCAAGTAGTTGCAACCGTGCGACGTTATGGCATCAATCCGACAAAGCTAAAACTGGAATTGACCGAGAGTATGTTGGTAGATAGCATTGAAAACTTCATCTCAACTATCAACACTTTGAAGGGAATTGGCATTAAAATATCATTAGATGACTTTGGGACGGGCTATTCATCTTTACAATATTTAAAAAAATTAGGAATTTATCAACTAAAAATTGACCAATCATTTGTACGGGATATTGTCACTGATGTTCATGATCAAGTAATTGTTCGTACAATTACTGCAATGGCACACAGCCTAGATATAAATGTCGTTGTTGAAGGTATTGAAACAGAAGAGCAGAGACGAGTTTTACTTACTATTGGTTGCTCTCACTTTCAAGGTTATTTCTTTAGCAAACCTCTTCCTATTGATGAGTTTGAGGGGTTAGTTAGAAAGTCATAGATATTGTTCTCGTTCTATGCACGAATTTTACTTATTTGATCCCAAAATCAGTCTCAAAATTGATTTTTGGAACGTTCGCTAAACTGAGGGTTATTAAGTTAGCTGTTGATCTGCTTAAGTCAATTAACTGATGTACAGTCGACTTCGCCCAAGACAAATAATTTCAACATTTTTTATTCGGCTAAGCGCCTGACGAACTTCATTCAAAATTAATCTGTTTGCCAAATTTTCATCGATATCTGGCACATTCCATCCAAAAATAGCGCGATATTTTTCAATCAAATTGTGACGTCTTCGATGATATCGCTGCGATGGGGTACTAACTCTAATTTTTCTATTTCAGTCATGCTAGTTCACCTTAAAATTTATAGATAGATATAGATTAACCTAGTACTCATGCTCCTTCGGTGCGACACCGAACAGATTGAATAGGAAATTTGATGCAAGCTGATAAATATATTCACTCTATTAATAAAGCAATGATCTATTGTTTTTAATCTTTAATCTTTAATCTTTAATCTTTAATCTGGAGCAAATACATCATGCTACATACACTGAATGATTTGAAAAATATCACCATTCAGGCCTCTGATGGCGATATTGGATTGACCAAAGATCTTTATTTTGATGATAAGCATTGGGTGATCCGATATTTGGTGGTCGAAACGGGGTCTTGGTTATCAAGCAAAAAAATATTGCTTTCACCCATATCAATCAAAGAGTTTAATCAGGAGCATAAGAAGCTTACTGTCACAATCTCAAGAGAACAAGTAAAAAACAGCCCTGACATAGATAGCGAAAAACCAGTCTCTAGGCAGCATGAGGTCGATCATATGGAATATTATGGTTACGAACATTACTGGGGGAACACAGGTATTTGGGGAAGTGAACCCAGTCCTAACATGATGGCACTTGGTTATTATAGTGTCGCGCCAAAGCCAGATAACTTAGATGACCCAGAGATATCCGCAGACATCAAGGCTGCACTGTCACGGGATAATGATCATCATCTACGCAGCAGTCATGCCGTAGTGGGTTATCATCTTGATGCCATAGACGGTGAATTGGGTCACTTGCAAGGTATGTTGATAGATATCGACACTTGGGCTATTCGTTATTTGATTATTAACACCAGTAATTGGTGGCTGGGTCATCTGGTTTTGATTGCGCCTAAATGGATTAAGGAGGTGAGTTGGCCTACCTCTAAAATTTATGTTGATATGACGCAGCAGCAAGTGAAAGATGCACCCACGTTCGATCCCTCAGTGCCTTTTAGTCTTGAAGATGAGCAAAATCTGCAAACTCATTATAGTCGTAATGATGAATAACATTATTACCTCTCTATGATGGCTTTATTGCTTTCTAGCCTTTGAAGAATAATATTATCAGGCCAAAAATGGATAAGGGGTTATAAGCATCCTAAAAATACTGAGAGCAAGAAAGCTCTGCTGCCCTTAGCATATTCTGAGAAGTGTTAAGTAATAGACGACAGTTCGCCGACTCGCATACAAAAGAGATGTCAATATGGAAAGCATGAGGCAACATGTATTTTCATTTTATGAAAAATGACGTCTTATTTTACCTATATTCGACACTAGATAAGCTCAATACACTGGCTGAATCTACATTAAAGAACGATGATAAAAAACAACGGAAATAATATTAATGGATCTCTCTGTATTAGACAAATTCTGGCAGCTAATTGACGAAAAATTACAAGGCTGGCTGGAAGCTGGCATTAAACACTTACCCAATTTTATAGTCGCCATTCTCTTAGCCATGTTTTTTGGCTTACTGGCTAAATATGTAGGTCGAGCCGTTCGAAAAGTGCTTTATAAAACCCTAGAATCTGAACAAATTGCTGATCTACTTACCTCTATTATCAAGATGCTTGTGCTGTTCACAGGGCTATTTATCGCTTTAGAGTTTTTGGGGTTAACTGGCACAGTAACATCACTCTTAGCTGGCGCAGGTATCATTGGTTTAGCACTTGGTTTTGCTTTTCAAGACATGGCAGAGAATCTTATTGCTGGTATTGCGATGGGTATTCGTAAGCCATTTCAAATTGGCGATGTGGTTGAAGCAGCAGATGTGTTTGGCACAGTAAAAACAATTAATTTGCGCAACACATTAGTAGAAACGTTTTTTGGCCAGATAGAAGTTATTCCAAATAAAATATTGTTTCGAAACGTACTAACAAATTATTCAACTACAGGGGTCAGGCGAATCGAAGTACCCGTTGGTATTTCTTACGTAGACGACCCAGAAAAAGCAGCTGGAGTTATTGAAGAAGCGATAAATGCCTGTGATTTTGTTATAAAAAAAGAAGAAACTGCCGTGTTTGCTAAGGAGTTTGCAGACAGCAGTATAAACTTAGTTGTCTGGTTCTGGATCGATTATCCAGGCGACACTGGCTTTATGAAAGCTCGACATACGGCGGTTGTAGAAATTAATAAAGCGCTGGCAAAAGCTGATATCTTAATTCCATTTCCTATCAGAACATTGGATTTTGGCGCCAAAGGTGGTGAAAAGCTCAATACCATGTTGTCGAAAAAAAAGTCAGAAGGTAAATCAGCAGACTCAAAAAATTCATCATCGTCTGAAAATGAAAAGTAACCTCTGGATTCAGTGCAAACTTTCATTAACTAAACGTCCGCTTTGTCGCATCTGACTAATTTATTTACACTGCTCAAATCATTTATCAGGCTGGCTGAATTCTCATTGAACTCTGTAAAAACAGTTGGCCATTGGCTTTCTGCTTGTAGTACACGTTTGCTGCAGAAGGCTTGTAGGTCGGTAACACTGAGATAGCCGACGTTCAGGTTTTCTCTGAGATTTAAATATAAGCGCATACCAAAGTACGTTGAGCGAGATTTTGATGATTTGTTGTGCTGTGATCTCTCGAGTATGATTTTAAACATGTGATATGCGGTGATTACTAACATTAGAAACTGGTTGCCTTTCTTTGTTCACTGATCCCGAATTCTCACAACAAAGAGTGGAAGTCAACGTGCCTGTCTAGCGCTTTTTGTCGATGTTTGCACGCGGTAGTGTTGGCAAGCGAACAGACAACTCACTCCAGCGGACTGATAATACACTTGAGCTAACGCCAACGGCGTTTGCCTATCAGACCCGGAAGGAGCAACCATGTCGACAATCACCACCATTAATCCTGCCACCGAAAAAGAAATCCATACCTACAACATAATTACCGAAATACAAGTGACGGATCGTCTTGAGTCTTGCCATGCGGCTTGCCAATGAAAAAACGCTATTGACTGGGCGGTGGGATCTTTTCAAAGGACGAGGAACGTCCACACGATGGCTTTGGAATAAAAGAATTGGTCAACGTAAAGTCGATTTTCCTGCCCTGACCTGGCTTTAACTCCCTAATTTCGAAAATTTAATTTTAACATTAAGGATTTTTCTATGAGTATGAACATTCTTGTCGCCGGTGCCACCGGTAAAACGGGCCAGCTTCTGGCCCAGTACCTGATAGAACAGGGCCATAAGCCAACAGCGCTGGTTCGCGAAAGTTCGGATACCAGTTCGCTGCCCTTGGGTGTAGACGTTCGCCATGGTGACCTTACAGAACGGAAAACCGGCCTGTGCGACGGTATGGATGCGGTGATATTTGCTGCAGGCTCCGGCGGAAATACAGGCCCTGAAATGACCAAAAAAGTGGATCGGGACGGCGCCAAACGAATGATTGATCTGGCGCTGGAATCAGGCGTGAAACGTTTTGTGATGCTCAGTTCGATCGGCGCAGATCTGTCCAATCCAACCGGCGACCTGGCCCCTTACCTAAATGCCAAGCACGAAGCGGACGAATACCTCAAGGCTTCCGGAATGACCTACTCGATCCTGCGACCCGTAGCACTGACCAACAAGGGTCGCGGCACTGATGTGATCTTGGGCGAGGACGTCGATAAATCGGCAAAGGCGTCCCGAGCGGATGTGGCCCATGTGCTGGTGGAGGCCGCCACTACAGGCCGTTACGACGGTATGGCGCAGGACATGCAATCCGCCTGACCGTCCCATTGCTGGCTAACATCAGGCTCGGAACCCTTTACTTGCAACATTCAATAATTCATTTTTACAGGAGAAAACCCCATGTCAGAGATAAATAACAAAGTCGTCATTATTACCGGTGCCAGCAGTGGTCTCGGTAAAGCCACAGCACTACGCCTAGCAAAAGCCGGCGCCAAGCTAGTGCTTGCTGCCCGCCGCGAAGAACGCCTTGTAGAGTTGCGTGACACGATCAAAGAGCAGGGTGGTTACGCTATTTATCAGGTTACCGACGTCACTGAACGCGCTCAGGTTGAGTCGCTGGGCAAGGCCGCTAAGGAAGCGTATGGCCGCATCGACGTGCTGGTTAACAACGCGGGCCTGATGCCGCTGTCGCCCCTCGATGAGCTCAAGGTCGACGAATGGGAGAAGATGATTGATGTCAATATCAAAGGCGTGCTCTACGGCATCGCAGCGGTACTGCCGACCATGCGCGAGCAGCGTGTCGGCCACATCATCAATCTGTCGTCGGTAGCTGGGCATAAGGTCTTTCCCGCGTCCGCCGTTTATTCCGCAACCAAGTTTGCCGTGAAGGCGCTATCAGAAGGCATTCGTCAGGAAGGCGAAGGGGAAATCCGCTCCACCAATATTTCGCCTGGGGCTGTAGCGACCGAGCTAACCAGTAAAATCAGCGACCCTGATACTGCCAAGGGTGTTGATGAAATGTACGAGATGGCCATTGACCCTGATGCGATTGCGCGGGCAATTGCTTATGCCATCGAGCAGCCGGCAGATGTTGATGTCAACGAGATTATCATTCGCCCCACCAGACAGCCGCTCTAGCTAGGCAGCCACTCTATTGGACAGGAGCAATAGAGTGGCATAGTAAAAGTTCTGAACTATAGCGCCTTAGGGGGAGTATCTATCCATGATGCAACCAAATGCTGAAGTGCGGCGAAAATTGCCCACAACGCCATTCAGCTCTTTTATCGCAATGTGCTGAATAAACCCTGGAGAAACTTGCATTACAAAAGTCATCCCCCTATGGTGGGTATTAAAAGTAATCTAATGCATTAATTAACCAACTAGAAAGGGAGTGCGACGAATGGAAAACAACAACGACCAAAGCATAACTAACTTTGCCGCCATAAAAACCACCATTGCCAATAACGAAGAACAACGGCTCAAAGAATTACTGGCAGGCCAAGTAATGCAAGAACTTGAGAAAAGCTACCTCATTGACCTAGCCAAATTAGGAAATAATCACGCGATTTTGAAGATCTTAGAAGACATCCCTGTGGAAAATCAAGAACAGAAATAAGCTGAGTTTCAACCTTATAAAAGTTTTGAAAAATAATATGAATTTGATGAGCAACAATTTGATTAGAATTTTCAAGCATTATTATCATACTGAGAGCTGCCTCAAAACTTGCATTGCTATATAACACCTGAGTTTAGGCGCATTTGAGACGAAGCCTGTTTTTTCGACAGAAAATATGGGGGGTAGGTCAAATGTCCGATGCAACGCTTTGTTAGGCACAGTAAACTATCTATGGTCCTACCTGATTGAAACAATGCCTCGGTATTTATGGAAAGTTCGCTCAATAAGTCAATTTAATCGTCAGATCAAGGTTTTCGCCATCATACGAAAAGCTGGCTGTTTCGAATGATGGCGCACTCATCGAGGCTTTTGCACCACTTGAAAAACCGTAGCCTTCCGTTGGGACCCCTAGCAAGTTAGTGCCAAGCTTACCGTCCATATTTTTATCATGAATGACAACCAACGCATACGTTCCCGGAGGGATATCTAAAAAGTTGCAACGTGCCTGCGTATCTCGAATTTTCATCATCATTATATTAGTTGCAGAGTGCAAAAATTCAGTAGGGAAACCTGCTGAAGATTCGAAAAGCGCACAAGCTACAACCCCAGTGTTATTTTTAATGTTCGGAATTTTCACTTGAATTCCGGAGCACGATGATTGGGCAAAAACGATGGTGGGAAGATGTGCAAACACCAGTACGGCCCAGCATGCTAAACACCGGCCTCTTTTAGACAAACGCGTCACCTGATGCTTGACAATCGTGGCCAACGTAGACCTTCGATTAGTTGATTCACTCATTAGTTCCTTCATAGCTCCGTTCTCTCTAACCTTGTTGGATCCGCCATTAGACGACTAACGTCTTGATAACCTGCTAAGGGTTGCAAGTAATAAGGCTGATTACTGCCGGAACATAGGTAAAACCAATGAACTTCGAGTTTCCTCATTGGTCGTGGTCGGCATTTATTAAATTGTTCAGCGATTTTTGCCGTTTAGTCCAATATTTTCCATTTTGCCCAAAACCAACAATGCGGCCTAGGAACATCAAGTGCTATGTGGTACGTCAACCAGTATTGCATTGAAATATTAGTTACCCAGCGTCTTCATACCCCAGGCTCGATAACGTTTCCCTTGGATTAATTTTTTAGGTTGATAGAAAATATTAAGGTCGCTACCGATAACCAGACCTTTTTCTTGTATCATTGCACTATTTTTATATCATTTGTATTCACACAGGTATTGTTGAAGCCGTCAAACTTATCGCATGTGGTTCGAACAAACCACTCCTGCCCTGGGTCGAAAGAACACTTTGTCTGATAATGACAGGTGTTGTTGAACTTTTCCCAGTACTGACATCCTTCAACACATTGGAGATTTTTGTATATATAAGTCTTTTTTTCAAACAGGCAATTTTTATTAAAATCGTCCCAGTGTTGGCATTCTTTGAAAGCCCGCGGCACATGCTCGGTTAACGCTATGCCGCAGGTGACAGTGAGGTTCCCCTGGCGATATGTTTCTCCTGTATCGAGAATTACCTCTTTTGCGAAGACACTACCAGCTAAAAACGTCAGCCATCCAATGAAAGCTATTAAAAAAATTTTGTTCATGATCTGATCCTTTATTAACTTAAGTTTCTATAATCGAACAACACAATGCAAAGATATTAGATATCATTCGTCATCTCTTTTCATTATGGCCACAATGACCATGCTATTGATTTAAACCTGGAGGTAGCCGACTTCAGCACATTGCTGATTGAGTCGTTCGTTACAACCACTTTTGGGGCAATTTTAACAGTAGGGATAAGATTGTGATGTGGTTTTGGGAAAACTAGACTTGTGCCACTACTGACGCTGATTTGTTGATAAATGATTGCGCTGCAACCATTTAGGATTACCCAGATCAGATAAAAAGAGGTCGTTCGAATTAACTGAAACGTTTTCATCAGTGTTCTTCAAAATGGGTCTTATTATGTGTAATTTATTCGACTCGACTCGACTCAATTGACTTTAGTCTCCTAATATTTTTAATGGTGAAACAGTACGCACTATTAATCGGGACGTCTGTACTCTAGCGAACACACAAATTGCAAAATTCTGGGGTTTCCTATATGGATTATCTTACACTCTATGTTTTTTTGAGTGTAACGTCGTTTAGAATTGTCTATGACTTCTCCATTTATAATCAATGGTTTCAGAACATTAAAAATAGAATTTTGGTTTTAGTTTAGTAGCTGGTAAATAGTTTCAGGTTAGAATTTCAACGGCAGGTATGATGGCTTGATGTTTCCTACATGCTCATCACAGTCGTTCATATTATATTATTTAACGTTTTAGGTGGCAAAAGTGATCATTAGAAGCCAGTTTCAATTAGTGGTTGAGAGCCTAAAATATTATGCGTAGTTACATAAATGAGAATACCGAGAATTTTATCAGTCTTTACGAGATTAACCCGTAAAGAACTCAACTTATTTTATCGGCTGTTTAATGTATATGTCTTGTTTGTTTCCTAACGTCCAAAATTTTTCATTATGGTTATAAACATATGCCTAACAAGTTCGTAGCGCCAGTTATTAATCTCACCCATATTAAGATAGAGTAATCAAAACTCTGTGCCCATTGGTTGTTCAATTATCTCGTTAGATAATTATAGTTATTAATCTGCGGTATAGAGTTTTTTAAAAATTTTTAGATCCCAGCCAATCATTACTTTATTACCAATTTTTAGAGCTGGTACAGAGTTAGCGCCTATAGCATCGAGCTCTTTTCTACCGCGCTGCATTTTCGCATTTGTTAATCTGTATTTAATGCCATTATCATCCAAGTATTTTTGAGCTTCACGGCAATGGGGGCATTTATCTGAAATATATAAAACAACGCGTATCATCACGAACCTTTATAGAACTGTTAAAGACTCACTATTTTACTGAACTTTCGACTCGATACAAAGAAAATTAATATACTGAGTAAATAAATGCGTTAAAAGCATTTAAAGTAGTCGTTTTTGCTTTGATTTAATCGTTTCAGGTTAGAGTTGCGAACGCCTGCAATGAGCTTGCAGGCGTTCGTAACTCTAAGCTTGATTGTACGTAAGCGTTACTGGCTCCTGAACCAGCAAAGGGGCATTCATCGTTAAATTGTTAACATTCACTTTGTGCGTATCGCTGAGGGTAGAGATTGGTTTTTTCTTTAGGGTAACCACTTTGTTTGTTGGCTAAGATATCGTTTGTTACTCATCAATAAATACCACCCAATGGTTGTGGTTACCCATTACCCACATTAACGCATACGCGCCGACCGTAAAACACTTTTTAACGCACGGTGTTTCTCTTTACGCCAACCATGCGATGCGGATAATTTTGCCCGTGTGTTTGTTTTCACCATAAAGAAAGGCACGTTTAACCCATAGTGAGACAAGGTGATATTTTTAATCTAGCTGGCTAATCTATACTCGCCTTTATTTACTTTATTTACTTTATTTACTTTTTTTTCTTGTTCTATTTGTTTTATTCGCTTTACTTACCTTTTTTTTGACTTGTTTAGGCGCTTTTGAAAACTCTTTATGGAAAGGCTGTTCTGTAACAACAGGAATAACTTGCCCTATGCTATTTTCAATATTAATTAATTGTCTTATATCGTTTTCTACAGCAAATGAAATGGCCATGCCACTTTTTCCAGCACGAGCAGTTCGTCCTATACGGTGTATGTAGTTTCTAGGGTCTTCAGGAAGATTATAGTTAATGACTAAATTAATATTATCAACATCAATTCCGCGAGCAGCAACATCAGTGGCAACGAGTACTCTTAGATTAGAATCTTTAAAGTTTTGTAAGGCTTCTTCCCTAACTGCTTGTGTTTTACTACTGTGGAGACTAGCGGCAGTTATTGATGCTTTTTCTAGTGCTTTAACAATAATGTCAGCGCCATACTTTGTTTTACAAAAGATGAGCACTTTTTTATAATCAGGATTTTTCAAGATGTTAAAGAGTAAAGGGACTTTATTGGCTTTATCAAGGTGGTATACACTTTGATTAACCAAGTCGATAGTAACCGTTTCAGCAGTAATTTGAATTTTTATTGGACTAGTTAATATTGCTGTCGCTAGTATCTCTATTTCAGCAGGCATAGTAGCTGAAAACAATAGTGTTTGTCTGTTCTTTGGCAGTTTAGATATGATGGTTTGAACATCCTTAAAGAACCCCATATCAAGCATTGTATCTGCTTCATCTAACACAAATACTTCTAACGCTTTAAAATTTATATCGCCCGTTTCAATTAAATCCAATAACCTTCCAGGGGTTGCCACTAAAATATCAAGTCCAAGTGCGATAGAGTCAACTTGATTTTGTCTTCCTACACCACCGTAAACAACCTTAGTTTTAAGCCCTAAACCATCAGAATAGTCATCAATGTTTTGCATTATTTGTGAGGCAAGCTCTCTCGTGGGCGTTAGTATCAGCGAACGCGTGCTCTTGGCTTGTATGTCTATTTTATTCCGACCAAAATTATTGATAATTGGTAATGAAAAAGCCGCCGTTTTTCCTGTTCCTGTTTGCGCTATACCAAGCAGATCATTCCCATCAATAAGAGCCGGAATACATTCTTTTTGGATCGGTGTGGGCTCTTTATAGCCCTTAAGAGTAACGCGATCAATAATTGACTCTAAAAGTGAAAATTCTTTAAATTCTGACATGCTGCCTCGGTGTCCTTTAATCAATAGCCTATTATTCTAACAGAATGTTTTAACATAATTAAGATGTATTCATTGTGGCTATGTCTAACGAATCTTCACGACATATCTCATAAAAAAAATAGTGGCGTAATAAAGTGTTCTGACCCTTTGATTTTCTTTCTATAGGAAGATCTATTTCTTTTGAACGACGCACTTAACCGAGGAAACTATTGATGTTAACGTCCGCTCTGTCGTAAACATCTTTCATTAGAAAAAAGGGTAACGTCTGCTTTTATATAAATATTCCGCTTCATTCCTGGAATTTGATGGTAAAGCTAAAGGCTATTATGTGGCAAAGCTGTTGTAATTATACATTCATGTTTAAAAGTTTGCACAATGTGCCGTTTTCCCCTTTAGTTAAAATTACGCCTTAATAGATTTACCACTAACAAAATAACTGCTACTTTTAATTTTATTAACCATTGCTATAGCTTTATAATGTTAGGCAATAACATCCTATAGCTTAAAGAAGATATAAGAATAGAATATATGAGATATTGGAATATTATCTGCGTTGTATTACTACTCAGCGCTTGTACTAATAGCAATTGGCGCACGGCTAGTCGAGAGCCAGCCGGCATTGCATCATTACCGAGTGAAGATAACCGGGCTATTATAGAATTCTATGCTGCTGACGCTTTTAGTTGGCGTGGTTGGTTTGCGGTTCATCCTTGGGTCGCAATAAAAGAAGAGCAAGCGACTCAATATAGTGTTTATGAGGTTACGGGTTGGCAAGTTAGGCGAGGCCTATCGGCAATAAAGCAATATGAAACACTCACACCTGACAGATACTGGTATGGGTCAAAGCCTACATTATTACTCTCTATTAAAGGAGATAAAGCAGCAAAGCTTATTCCTAAAATTAAATCAGCTATAGCCCTTTATCCTTGGTTACATGAATACAGTATTTTCCCAGGTCCTAATAGCAATACTTTTATTGCTTGGATAGGTAATCAAGTACCTGAACTTGAATTAGAACTCCCTTTAAGTGCCATTGGCAGTGGCTACGCAAACTAATTTTTTTATTTAGTGTCACAACAACATACAAAGAGCGAAATTATGCATCAATCAAGTTTATTAAAAAATGGCTCTTTCATTAACGGCCAATGGTTATCGTCTCTGGAAAAATTTGACGTAACGAATCCATTTGACAACAGTGTAGTAGCAAGCGTTTCAAATGCTGGCGTTGATGAAACGACACAAGCAGTTCAAGCGGCTAAGCGTGCCTTAGCTGCTTGGTCTCAAAAGCCAGCAAACGAACGTGCGATATTAATGCGAAAATGGTTCGACCTTGTTATAAAAAATCAAGATGAATTAGCTAAAATACTCACATTAGAGCAGGGGAAACCCTTAGCTGAATCTAAGGGTGAAATTGTTTACGGAGGCTCATTTATTGAGTGGTTCTCTGAAGAAGGGAAGCGAGTTTATGGTGACACTATACAAGCCTTAAGCACCGATAAGCGAATTGTTGTAATCAAGCAACCAGTAGGTGTTGTTGCCGCAATAACGCCATGGAACTTTCCTAATGCAATGATTGCGCGAAAAGCTGCCGCTGCACTAGCTGCTGGATGTACCTTCGTTGTTAGACCCGCTTCGCTTACCCCTTTGTCGGCGCTAGCCTTGGCGGAGCTTTCAAAGCAAGCTGGTATACCTGACGGAGTCTTTAATGTCGTCGTTGGAACCGACTCACGTGCGATGGGGGAAGTGTTAACCACTCACCCTGATGTGGCTAAGTTTACTTTTACGGGGTCAACAGAAGTGGGTAAAGCTTTAATTAAGCAATGTGCTTCTACAGTTAAAAAAGTATCGATGGAACTTGGTGGTAACGCGCCATTTATTGTTTTTGATGATGCAGATATTGACGCGGCAGTTCAAGGCGCTATCGCTTCAAAGTATCGCAATGCCGGTCAAACGTGTGTGTGTACTAATCGTATTTTGGTACAAGAAACAGTTTTAGAAGTATTCACCCAAAAATTTGTAAAAGCGGTTCAAGCGTTGACAGTAGGTAATGGTTTAGATGATAACGTGTATGTTGGCCCTATGGTGTCTACTGCAGCTGTTGACGATGTCGAAAAGTTAGTTGCCAAGTCTCTTAATTCTGGTGCTAAATTACTAACAGGGGGGCGATCTGAAATGGGTAATTGTTTTTACCTACCCACCGTTTTAGCTAATGTAACCAATGATATGGCAATTGCTGCCAATGAAATTTTTGGCCCTGTGGCGCCTATTATCAGTTTTAAATCAGAGAAAGAAGCCATTGAAATTGCCAATGATACTGAATACGGTTTGTCAGCTTACTTTTATGCCCGAGATATTGGACGTGTTTGGCGAGTATCAGAAGCACTAGAATTTGGAATGATAGGTATTAACGAGGGCCTAATTTCTAATGCAGCCGCTCCCTTTGGTGGAGTTAAGCAATCAGGTAGCGGGCGAGAAGGCTCTAAGTATGGCCTTGATGATTATCTAGAAATTAAATATCTTTGTATGGGCGGTATTTAATTTACTTATCCTATAGTGACCACTAAAGACTATTTTGATTAAGTTGTCGGATTGATTAACGTTAAAAAATATTCTTTATTGGTTGAAATGTTGTCAATTTTAATGGGGTAATGAAGTATTTGGTTGAAGTGGTTTGCAAATTGAGATATTTGAAGGACTAATTTTCTGGCGTCGTTTATAAACATAGAACAAATTTGATTATCTTTGAGTTCTTCTCGACTAATTTGAAATGGGTGTTGAGATGTCTCTGATATCCATAGTGCACTTCTAAGTTTGGCTTGAATGAAGTTCATTTCAGCATTGGTATCATTAAGTGTATTGGTCCATTTAATTACTTTTGATAGTTGGTCGTACAAATGATTACCATAGGCGTGTTGGCGCACATTGGTTTGTATATTCTCTTGCATAATTGATAAGAGGGGCTTTTGTAATTGATAAGAATAAAGAGCACTTTTTTTCTGACTCGTTCTAAAGTCAAACCCTTCTCCCAATAAATAAAGTTCTCCTATGGCAGTGTTAATATTTTTACTTTTTTGAGTGATTTGTGAATACTGGTTCGCTATTTGTGAAATTTGAGCATACTCATGCATTTGTGTTAATTTTTTTGGATACCCAGAACCATCGAGCTTTTCCTCATGCTGCTCTATGGACTCTAACACTAACTTATTTTCTAACCCCGCAATTTTAACAATTTCTTTGCTTAAAATAGGATGAACTAACTGTGCGTCTTTCATATTTCTATTTAATCGGGCATAGCCTATGTTTTCGAAAAACAGTACGGATATTAGTTCGAATAATTCGGTTGCACAATAGTTATTTGCTTTACCAATATGAGTGCCAAAAACCAAATTTAATAATGTATTTTCATAAGCTGGAGGGTTCAAATGAGAAAATATCTTTAGATGGTCAACAATTTTTTTAGGAATAGAGTCTTGCTTTATATATTCAGAAATAGTCGCAAGTGTTTCTTTTAATTGAAAGTTATTTAACACAGGTTTTTTTTTTGCAAGTTCGAGAATAGGGCTTAATAAATCTTGGGCTGATTGTTTCTGAGTAAGAGAAATGACATCTTCATGCCCTATAACGCCTTCTTTTTGTAAGTTATCTAATCTTATTTTAATTTTATCTGTAATTTCAGTTCCTGCTTTTAAAAATACTCTTTTCCCTTGTGGGTCCGTAATATCTTTACTGATCCCACATTTTATTCCTGAATTTAAGATATGAGTTGTAAACTGTTTAGATGTTTTTTTCACTAGTTGGTTAATAACTTCCACATTCTATCCTTGAATTTATTATTCTCTACTGCAAATTTTATATAGTTAACTGTAGGAATGAATAGGGGGTTTTTGCAAAGCGAATTATTAAACCATTTATTACTAAGAAAGCTTACGCTAATATATAGTCAAAGTGCTATTATGGTTTACATTCCACTTTATTAGATTATCAATTAAATGTTAGTTTTACTTCCTAAGACAGGACGTAGTTGAACCTAGCCCATACCACTTATTCTGGCGGTGACACATCACTGTTTGAATCAATATCCAATGACATCGTTGAAAAGGGATACAGTATTCGCCCTTATGCTTTGCCCGAAGATTTAACATGCTTGTTACTACAGCATATTATCGAACTTCCAACGGATAAATTTAAACGTGCAGGTATAGGTCGAGCTAAAGGTCATATGATTAATGACTTTATTCGTACAGACGAAATTAGCTGGATAACTCATAACAATCCAGCAAGTTGTGCTTGGATAAAATGGACAGAATCACTACAAGCTTATTTGAATAGGCGTTTGTTTCTCGGTTTATTTTCTTTTGAAAGTCATTTTGCTCATTATGCTAAAGGTGATTTTTATAAGCGGCACAAAGATGCCTTTAAAGGTGAAGGTAATCGTGTGTTATCAGTAGTGGTATATCTCAATCAACAGTGGTCTGCAGATGATGGCGGCGAGTTAGTTATTTATGATAAAAAGTCTCGCATTTCTACCGTTGTTGATAATAGTCAAATAAAGGTAATACCAAGTTTTGGCACAATAGTAATATTTTTAAGTGAAGAGTTTCCACATGAAGTATTACCCGCCAAGCGAGACAGATACTCTATAGCGGGCTGGTTTCGCTTAAACAACAGCATTGCCAATAATATTGATCCACCAAGCTAATGAGAAACTAATGAAAATTAATGAGAGCGTAGCTATTGTCTAAAGTGATCCCCAAGCTGCATGTTATCAGCGAATTACATGATATTAATCAGTTAATTATACCTTTAAAAGCTTTAGCTGATAGAGAAAGAGCCTCTATTTATGGTTTAACGGGCATGGTATATACACCCTACATTGATGATTATATGCAGAAAAGTATAAAAAAAGCGGCGATACTCGCTTGCTTAAAAGAACAAGGCATATTGGCATTATCTTCGGTAGAGCTAATCAGTTCAGCATTAGAGGGCTTATATAAAAGAGCTAAAAATAACGCGGTTGTTGAGTATGAAGGAAAGCTTTATCAGCGTCGATTTTCGCCATTAAAATTAAGTAAATCAGGGAAGGTTGTTCATAAATGGGCGAGATACTGGTTTTTACAATTACCTAATGGCAAAGTTGACCCCAATTGGGAAAGTGAGGTTCGAGAGATCTGGCCTTCCTATTTTTTGATTAGAACAACCGACTTGTAAATAAAGACGTCTCGTTATTGATGTTACCGTTTAGCTGTTCAACGACTAGTACTCATAAAAAGGCTCTTTAATAAAATAAATTATACTCATAATCTGTTTCCTCATCATAAATTTAAGCAAACTATTAAGGTTAGTGAATTAAGCCTTTATTTTTTAGGATAGATACTTACGCGTTTTGCTTTGTTATTGGCGGTGCAAGTATTCATTTGTTGATAATATACGCTTTTTTAGGTTGAAAAATCTTCTGCTTTATTTAAACAGATACTTAAAAAGTATTAAAGTATGGTGACAGAGGAACCGATATATATATACTTGATAGATCGACTATTCGTTAAGGGTACATTTATTTAGCCTTTATTCGCTAATATGCACTAAGATTAAACGAGTAACATTAACGAGTTATTGATTGGATCCCTTCTAATGTAATTCTGTTAAAAATATGAGGTACAACGATTAATGAGCAGTGTCATAAGCCCTCACTTAAAAAGATTTGAAAAGCAAATATTAAGCTTGGTTCCTTATGCCAGCAACGACAGATTAGAGTATCTTGTTAAAAAACTCCTACCTGAAGAAGATGCTAGTCGACACCTCGCTGTTAAAAATGAAATCAAAAAGCTTGCCCAACAAGCAACTAAACCTATTGATTTACGGTTGATTTTTTCTGATTGCGAAATAGTTGAACATAACAAAGTTAAACACTATCTTGATTATGCAGGTAGAGAGTTATTCAAGCAAAAACTTGTTGAATACCAAAACCTTTATACGACAGCGCTATACTATGAAGTTTATGAAGATGCACAACTTAGGGCGTCGAATAAAGGTAAAATTGTCAGCGGAGGGGAGAGTGAAGATGAAAGCGAAAGCGAAAGTGAATTTTCAGAGTTCAGAATAGATAAAACTGAACCTAAACCCTTAGTTAATAAAAACAGAATAATTAATGAGTTAAAGAAACTTAACTCTTCTTGTAAAGTCTTTATCAATCCAATTATGGGGATGACAACACAAGGAAAAAAAGAAGTTGGCATTACCGCTATTATTGAAAAGATGAACAACCAAAAGGTTGTTATTCAAACGCCACATGAATTAAAAGATGTCAACGCGAATAAAGTCTATTTATGGCTATTTGACCATCATACAGAAATCGATTTTACTGACGAACTTGAGCTTGGTTTTTTAATTATTGATAGCCAAAAATCTAAAGTGAATAATAGCTTTGAATATTTATTAAAATTTTCAAGCCCATTAACCGATCAACAAATGCGTGTTTTATTCGCCCATTACTTACGACAAAAAAAACTTGCGATTATAGGGCCGACAGAGCGTTTTATCACCCCATTATTTGATTCGGTTACGTCTAAAGGCTACGAGCAACTTTACTTAAATAAAACTCATGATATTCCATTACTTTGCTATAAAAAAGATAAGATATGGCATGCTAAAGTAGCAATGAAAACATCAGGTAATGACGAATTATGGAGTTTTTTTAGTGACGTAAAGCAAAAATTTCATTTACCTGTGTTGCTCGGTAATCAAGATATTCAACAAGCGTTAAACGAAAGAAATACGGTTGATAAGTATGCTTTATTATTAAAATCTAGTCATAAAGGTAATTTTATCTATTCACTTATTTGGTACGAGGACTTTGTGAATAATAAAAGTGCTAAGTCTGTTTTTAACAACTTTTTTAAAAACGGCCTTTTTAGGGTGGTTAAAATCTCATCGTCGTTTATTAATTCCGAAGAAGATGCTTATGTACCCTCTGCGCTACCCTGTCATGTTCATCCTAAAATGGCGGTATTAAATAGGGCTATTCCTAAAGCGGCTTTAGATATGATCAGTGATTGTGATCATATGATCACAATTTCAGATATTACCAGCCTTTATGAAACGATATATCAACCAGTGAGTGGTAATATTACTGAATTAGAGGCTTTATTACCCTTGCGTTATCAACTCAGTGCGGTTGACACACTTGATGAAACTGAGATAGTAACGGCTGAAAATGATGACTCAAGAAGTGAGGATCGCTTCGTCTTAGCTTTTAAAATGGCGATTACACGTAGTAATAATGTCGTTACAAATATTCCGGGTATAACTAAGAATATTTCTGTTCAAGGATTATTAGTTAATCTGGTAAAAGAAACTAAATTTAAAGCCGGTGAAGAAATTGAAATTGAATTAACCGTACCTTTTAACGAACAAGAACGCTCACTTAAAAAACAGAAATATGTTGTCCTAGGTTATGACAGTCATGGCGCAGTCAGGTTATTAATGAATACTATAGAAAGTAAGCATTTAGCTTGCAGAGCAATAAGAAAATATATTTATCAGCATGTTGATACCCTAGAAGCCTGTGGAAAGCGTGGTAGTCGTATTTATGGTCTGCAAAAAGCGATGAGAAACATATATGCACATAATCACTTTTCTATCCCGTTTTACTTAAAAGCGACAAAGCACCAACAATATATTAATGCGGCGAGCTTTAGTGGTAACTCAGCACTCAAACATCTTATTTATAAAAACGAAAATAGTGAGGAGATTATCCTCAACTTGTTAAGCAATCAAAAGTTTAGAGACTCTTGTTTATCGATTATTGCGGTACTTGCTTATAAAAAATTATCAGCTCGCGCTTTTTATATCCTTGTGTTGCCTAAAGATAAAAATGAAAATGAAGAGTACTCATTCTGGTATCGTGATTTATCTGTATTAAAGAAGTCTAATCAATTAAAAGAATATACCAATAAAGTTTCTAGTCATGGTAAACCCGCAATTTTAAAAGTTGAACTGAAAAAAAGTGATAAAGTACAAAATATGTATTATCGTGACGAAATAAGTTACCTAAAAAGTTTAGATAAAGATTTGGCTCATGACCTTGAAATTCAGTTGGAAAGTACTATTGGTATAGGGGAAGTAACTGATTTAACTGACATCGCTATCAAAATGATCAGCAATACAAAATAAAATAATTATAACCCACCAGTATATGTCTCCTGTTTCTTATGACAATAAATTCCCCGTGTTTAGCTTGTTCACTTCATAACTATTAGTCATTGCTCATTATCTTGCAGGTAATAAAGCATAGATGTATTTAAATTGTACTTATATATTGATTGAAGCCTGCCATTGGCAGATGTTTGACCTCAAGCAACCTAAAAGGTTATGGTCTGTCTATAGCGAATAACGTGCTGTAATATTTAAAAAATGTGTTTATTAATAGCGACACCTAATAAAGAAGACCCTGAGGTAAAAAAGTGAATATAGATAAATTTAATATCCCAACGAAAACACTCATAACGGTAGCAATTGCAGCAAGCCTATTTTTTAGTTCTGTATATACAGTAAATGAAGGTCATATCGGCATTGTCAAACGATTTAGTGAAGCAAAAGAGCAAGTTAACCCGGGTCTGCACTTTAAAGTTCCTTTTATTGATAGTGTCGAAGAAATAGAAGTCAGAACACGTAAAAACGAAGAAAAAATGGCATCAAGCACCAAAGAGCAAATGCCGGTAACGGTTATTGTTTCTGTTAACTGGACGGTAGATAAAACTGCTGCTCTTGAGCTTTTTCGTCAATATGGTGGTTTAAAGCAATTTGAGAACAGAATTCTTGATCCGCGCTTTAGATCAGCTACAAAAGACGTCATCCCTCAGTATGATGCAGAAAAATTAATACAAGATAGAGCAAGTGCAATACAGGCTATTGAAGCGAGTTTTATCGAAGAAATGAAAGATTTCCCGGTTACTGTTGATAACATTCAAATTGAAAATATTCAATTACCGACTAAGTACTTAACCTCTATTGAAACTAAGCAAACAGAAAAAAATCTAGCTGATGCGGAAAAACATAAACTAGCTCGTCAAAACTTAGAAGCGCAACGTGATGTAAATACGGCTAAAGCTAAAGCTGATGGTATCAAATTAGTTGCTATAGCAGAGGCTGAATCAATTCGAATTAAAGGTTTAGCTGAGGCAGAAGCGATTACCGCTAAAGCTAAAGCGTTGGGTAATAATCCTTTAATTGTTAAACTCACCGAAGCGCAAAACTGGGATGGAAAGCTTCCAGCGACAATTTTAGGCAGCAGTAATATGCCAATATTGGACATGAGAACGAAATAAATTTGATGTAGTATATTATAAGCCGCTTAATTGCGGCTTTTTTTATCCAGTCATAGTTACTTTTCAAAGGTTACTGAACAGGTAAATAATGGCCTCAGTTTACCACCTAACTAAGGATAAAATTATGTTATTTCAAAAATGAAATCGCTACTTTGTATTGATGTTTTGTAACAAATGAGACAATTTCGAATTTTGAGTGAGCTCTGCAAAAATCGCTTATCAGTCCTTGAAGATGTTGATGGCTAATAACACATAAGTTGGATGCCTTTACTGATCTAGGATTGATGGCTGAGGCGTATAGAACGTAAATAATTATTAAATTAACAAGGTTATTATGGATTCATTAACACAAGTTGTCTTGGGTGGCGCGGTCGGTTATGCGGTATTAGGCAACAAAGTTGGCCATAAAGCTGCTATTTATGGCGCTATTTTAGGGACTTTACCTGACTTAGATGTGTTTCTACCATACAGTGGTGAAGTAGAAGCCTTTACCTACCATCGAGGGTTTAGCCACTCGCTATTAGTACATTTGCTAATCAGCCCTTTTATTGCCTGGTTACTCATTAAATATCATCAAACTACCGCCATTTACAAAAATAAATGGTTCTGGTTGGTTTTCCTTTGTTTATCTACCCATGGGATTTTAGATAGCTTTACCGTTTATGGTACTCAATTGTTGTGGCCAATTACTGAGTATCCCTTTGCGGTTTCTAATTTGTTTATTATTGACCCCATGTATACCTTGCCACTATTGTTGTCGTTTATTGTTATTTTTCTGCCTAGTGTTAAGCCTACAAGTGCCTCAAAAATTAACCATTGTGCACTAGTCATAAGCAGCCTTTATATTTGTTGGTCTTTGATGGCAAAATTTTATATAGACGAGAAAGTAGCAGTAGCCCTAAACGATAAGCAAATAAAAGCAGATCATTATTTGAGTACACCAGCACCTTTTTCCACCTTACTTTGGCGAATATTGGTGATGTCGGATGGTCAATATTACGAGGGTTATGTCTCGGTGTTTGACTCGGCATCAGATGTGAGTTTAGTGGCCTATAATTCTTCAGATCTTTTGCTTATAAATCTTCAAGACGACTGGAATGTACAGAGGCTTCAATGGTTCACTAAAGGCTTCTACTCTGTCAAAGAAGAAGATCACAATATTGTTTTATCTGATTTACGTATGGGGGCAGAGTGTAGCTATGTATTCAATTTTATTGTCGGCGCACAAACAAGTACTGGAATTGTTAAGAGTGATATTGAAAAGGTAAGTGATAGACCTGATTTAAGTATGCTTGGCCGTGTTTGGGATAGAATTTTGGATCCTTCAGTATCATTGGCTCCCGTAAAGAAAAACGGTGTGTGTGCCAATAGGGAAAGTTAATTTTATAAGGAAGTTTAATAATACGGGAATGTTTAATTATCTATATACCCGTTCCATACTTTATAAAGTCACTACCATCATATAAGTATGATTTTAAGAATATATTTATTAATAAAATGAATATTTACTTGGAATATAATTATTGATATTTAACATGTGATTTTTTAAAAGGGAGATTACGAACTTCGGTGAAATTTTTTTATATTTAAACGTAGTTGGTTGTTGGAGCACATATCTTTAAGAGGGAACTGACGAACTGATATTATACTTATATCTTAAATTGGTTGCGGGAGCCAGATTTGAACTGACGACCTTCGGGTTATGAGCCCGACGAGCTACCAGACTGCTCCATCCCGCGTCCGAATGACCTACAATAAGTAGGAAGCCCTAAAGGTTTTAATTC